>ONTJ01000024.1 GCA_900320735.1 uncultured Eubacteriales bacterium | reverse complement strand
GGTTTCATTAATCTAAGCATTAACTTTAATTCTTCTTGATTACCATGTCCAGATGAATGTATTTCATTAAGTGATGTATTTGTATATGTCTTAATACCTCTAAGAGCAAGTTTATTAAGTGTTACTGAAACTGCTTCTGCATTACCAGGTATTGGTGATGAAGAAAATATAACAGTGTCAGTAGGCATAAGTTTTATCTTTTTATCTGTACCATTTGCCATTCTAGATAAAGCAGCAAGTGGTTCTCCTTGTGAACCTGTGCAAAGTAGGCATACTTCTTCAGGTTTTAAATTATTAGCTTCTTCAGGAGTTACAAATATACTTTTATCAGATATATATCCACATTCAAGTGCAATTTCTATTTGAGTTTCCATACTTCTTCCAAAAATAGCAACTTTTCTATTATTTCTTTTACATGTTTCTATAATATGTTTTAATCTATAAACATTAGATGCAAAAGTAGCAATTATTATTCTACCAAGTGGCTTTTGAAATAAATCGCTTAAAGTAGCATCAACTCTTGATTCTGATAAAGACATACCTTGTTTTAGAGCATTGGTACTTTCACTCATTAATAAAGTAACACCTTTTTCACCAATTCTTGCCATTTTTTGTATATCTGCCATTGGACCAATAGGAGTAAAATCAAATTTAAAGTCTCCTGTTTCAACTATTGTTCCATTCGGTGTATTAACTACTATACAAAAACTATCTGGAATTGAGTGCGTATTAGCAATAAACTCAACCTCTATATTTTTAAATTTATATTTACTATCTTTATTGTATATTTCAATATTGTTATACTTCATATTTCTATCAAGTAATTTCTTTTTAATAAGATTAGCTGCTTGGTTAGGTGCATAAATCTTAGGAATATTGACACTCTGAAGTAAAAAAACGATACTACCAATATGATCTTCATGACCATGTGTTATAAATAGACCTTTTATTTTATCTTCATTTTTCTTTAAAAAACTATAGTCAGGAATAACATAATCAATACCAAGTAAAGTATCTTCTGGAAATAATACACCGCTATCAATAATAATTAATTCATTTCCATGCATTATACAATACATATTTTTCCCAACTTCACCAAGACCACCAAGCGCAAATATCTTAGTATCTAAATTGTTTTCAAATAATTTCATTTTTTCTCCTTTCTTTAGAATAAAGTTAATAAGATTAACGATATAAATTATACACTTATTTTATCTTTTTTGCAATAATTATATAAAATTTGACAAAAAATACAAGTTATGGTAGTATAATGGCGCCAATTTGAAAAGGGGGTAAATCGTTTATGGAAACTACAATAAGAAAAGAAATGATAGATAAAATTCAAATTTTTATAGAAGATAGGGTTTTAAATTTTAATGATGATACTGATTCAAAATTATTAGACGGTATTGTTATAACAAATTTCAAGTCTATAATGAGCGATGATGATCAATTACAAAAATTAAACGATTATATAGAAGAAAATGAAGAAGAAGCTTTAAATGAGCTTAATTTACTTGAAAAAATGGAAGAAATATTAAAAATTAAACCAGACGAAGCTAAAATAGGTACATCTGCTTATTTCAAAAAATTATCTCAGATTCAATTAGAAAATGAAAGAATGGATAATATATTTGAAGATAATTATGATGAATACGTTGATTCAAAAGAACCAAGTTTATCTGATAAATTAAAACAAATATCCGATGAAGAAGAAAATGAAGAAGATGACGAAATAGTTCAATATGGTGAATTAATAAAACCTAAAATAGAAAAGAAAATAATTGATCTTGACGAACTTGAAGAATATACAGATGAAGAAGACGATGAAGAATTAGATATAGAAGTTGATGAAATAAATGAGAGACAAAAGAAAAAAGGTTTCTTTCAAAGAATTAAAGAAGCATTTAAATCTGAAAAATATGAAGATGATTTCTTAGATGCTGAAGAAGAAGAGTTAAATATAGAAATAGATGAAATAAATGAGAGAAAACAAAGTGGAATAAAAGGATTATTTAGTAGATTATTTGGAAAAAATACAAAAGAAGAAGTAATCACTGAAGAAGAAAAACCAAGTATATCTGATTTATTAAAAAGTTTAGGCAATTATGATGAAGCTGACGAAGATATGGAAGATGAAATAGAAGATTTAGACGAAGATATGGAAGACGAAATAGACGATTTAGATGAAGATATGGAAGACGAAATAGAAGTAATCAGCCCATCATATGATATAGTAACAACAGTTGCTAAAAAAGAACCACTTGTAGAAAGAGAAATTGTTGATTACATATATGATAATTATAATGAAAAAGATATAATAACTAGTATAGAAAAATCAAAAGCTAGACTCTTAAATATAAAGGAACAATTAATTGATTATAAACTTAGATTATATGTTGCAGATGAAAATACAAAATCAGAAATTATGAATCAAATTTTAGTGATTGAAAAAGAACTAAAACTAGAACAAATAAATCATGATTCAAACGAGCTAAAACATCAATTATTTATGGATGAGTGTGTAGCTAGATACGAAAAAGAATTACAAATAGAAAATGAAGAAAAAGAGAAATTTGAAAAATTACAATTAGAAAAAAAGAAACAAGAAGAAGCAAAAATAAAAGAACAATATAATAAAGACTATGTAGAATTCTGGAGTAATATCGAAGATAAAGAATTAAGTAATTTCCAAACATATTCTGATGAAGAATTAAACGAATTATATAATGAGGCTAAAGAAAACACATTATTAGGAAAAGCTGCAAGAGAAATGATTAATAAAGCTAATAATGAGTATACAAAAGATGTGGCTAGAAAATTAGGTATATCTACAAAATTATATAATGAAATTAAGGAAATACAAAAACAAAATTTAACAACAAAGGGTCTTAATGATTTTATAAAAGAAAATAAAATTAAAGGGGAAACTAAAGAATTATTATTAAAAAGACATAATTAATAATATAAGAAGGGAAATGTAAAATTTCCTTTTTTTTTATATAAATACTAGAAATATTATTAAAAATAATATATAATAAATTTGAATATAATAAAGAGGGAGTGAAAATATGGCAGAAACTAAGAAAAAAACATCAACAACAAAGAAACCAGCAGCAAAAAAGACTACAACTACAGCTAAAAAAACAACAGCTACTGCAAAAAAGACTACAACTACTAAAAAAACAACAACAAAAACTGCTCCAAAAAAACCAGTAGCAAAAAAAACTACAGTAGCTAAGAAGGTAAGTCCAGCAAAAAATACAAAACCAAGTGCATCAAAATCACAAAGCTTCAAAATAAGTAAAGATGCAATGTTTAATGTTTGGATAGATGCATTAATTTTAGTATTTATAGTATTAATGTTTGTGTTAATATTATATGGATATGTAATATCTGCATAAAAAGAAAATTATTTTCTTTTTTTTTGTGATTATAAATGATATAATATTTTTGGTGATATTATGGGATTTTTTGATAAACTAAAAAAAATAGTTAATAGAGATAAAGAAGTTTTTAATGACAATAAGGAAAAAGAACTTTATGATAAAGGTTTTGAAAAAACAAGAAAAGAATTATCAGATAAATTAAATAATTTAAATAGAAAATATTCTAAAATAAATTCTGAATATTTTGAGGAACTAGAAGAAATACTTATAATGGCTGATATTGGTGTAAGTACAGTTATGAATTTTATGGAAAGATTAGTCGATAGAGCAAAAAAAGAAAAAATTTCTAATCCAAGTGATTTAAATGAATTAATTGTAGATGAATTATTTATAATATATGTTAATGAAGAAGTATTATCGGATAAAATTAAATATAATGATAATGGACCTACTGTACTTCTATTTGTAGGAGTAAATGGAGTAGGGAAAACAACTACAATAGCTAAACTTGCTAAAAGAGAAAAAGATTTAGGAAAGAAAGTGATGTTAGTTGCAGGTGATACATTTAGAGCGGGAGCTATAGAGCAACTTTCTATCTGGGCTGATAAAGTAGGAGTTAAAGTAGTTACTGGTGCGGAAGGAAGTGATCCTTCTTCAGTAATGTATACTGCATTAGAAGAAGCAAAAAAGGATAATTACGATGTAGTTTTGATAGATACTGCAGGTAGACTTCAAAATAAAGTAAATTTAATGAATGAACTTGATAAAGTAAATAGAGTAATAGGCAAATTAATAGATGGTGCGCCACAAGAAACTTTACTTGTAATAGATGCAACTACTGGTCAAAATGGTATATCACAAGCAAAACAATTCAAAGAAATAACTAATATTACAGGTATTGTACTTACTAAATTAGATGGAACAGCCAAAGGTGGAATAGTTCTTGCTATTAAAGATGAAGTAAATATACCAGTAAAATATATAGGACTTGGAGAAGGACTAGATGATCTTAAGAGTTTTGATATTGAAAAATATATATATGGACTTTTTAGTGAAATGTTATAGGTGAATTATGGAAGAGAGAAATAAATTAATATTATTATATGATTATTATGGTGAACTCTTAAGTGAATTACAAAAAGAATACTTTGAAGATTACTATTTTAATAATTTAAGTTTAGCTGAAATATCAGAAAAAAAGGATGTAAGTAGAAATGCTGTGCATAAACAAATCAAAAGTGCAGAAGCAAAATTAGAAAATATGGAAAGTAAATTAAAAATAATATATAAGAAAAATAAATTATTAGATGCAATATCTAATATAAAAGATGAAAAATTAAAAGATAAGATACAAAATATTATAGAAAGTTAAGGTGATAAATATGTTTGAAAGCCTATCTGATAGATTGGAATCTGCAATCCATAAAATAAAAGGTTATGGCGTAATCACTGAAGATAATATAAGTGAGGTACTAAGAGATGTTAGACTTGCTCTACTAGAGGCAGACGTTAACTATCAAGTAGTAAAAGAATTTACGAATTCTGTTAAAGAAAAAGCATTAGGTGAAGAAGTTAGAAAAAGTTTAAAACCAAGTGAAATGTTTCTAAAAATATTAAAGGATGAATTACTTAGTTTACTAGGTAGTGATAAAGTATCAATTGAGGTAAATAAACATCCTAATATATTAATGCTAGTTGGTCTTCAAGGTTCAGGTAAGACAACTACAATAGCTAAACTTGGTAATTTACTTAGAAAAAAATATAATAAAAGGCCTTTGTTTGTAGCGTGTGATATATATAGACCTGCTGCTATAGAACAACTTAAAACTCTTGGTAAAAGTCTTAATATACCTGTATATGAAGAGGGTAAGAAAGATCCAAATGAAATAGTTAGAAACGCTCTTAATTACGCTAAAGAAAATAATTTGGACTATATACTTATAGATACCGCAGGTAGATTACACATAGATGATAATTTAATGGAAGAACTTGAAAAATTAAATAATGAATTTAAACCAGATGAAATACTTCTTGTACTTGATTCTATGATAGGTCAAGATGCAATTAATGTTATTAATGGCTTTAATAATAAACTTCCACTTACAGGAACTATTTTAACTAAGATGGATGGAGATACTAAGGGTGGTGTAGCACTTACAGCAAGACACCTAACAAATGTTCCAATTAAATTTATTGGTACATCTGAAAAATTAGATGGTCTTGAAGAATTTGATCCTGAAAGAATGGTAAGTAGAATTCTTGGTATGGGAGATATCCTAACACTTGTAGAAAAAGTAGAAAATGTAATATCAGAAGACGAAGCAGAAGCTACTTATAAAAAAATGAAAAAAGGTAATTATGATTTAGAAGATTTCTTAAAGCAATTTAAGCAAATAAAAAAACTAGGTTCCATAGAAAGCCTTTTAAAGATGATCCCTGGTGCTAAAAAAATGGGACTCAATAATGTAAATATTGATCCAAAGGATATAGCCAGAGTAGAAGCAATAATTCTTTCCATGACAAAAGAAGAAAGAAAAAATCCAGCTATTATAAAAGCATCTAGAAAAGAAAGAATAGCAAAAGGTTCAGGAAGAACAGTTACTGATGTTAATAGACTACTTAAACAATTTGAAGAAAGTAAGAAAATGATGAAGATGTTCTCAAATGGTAATTTAAATTTACCATTTTAGGAATATACACAAGCATATTTATAATATCCTCATATTCTAGTAATAGATAAGGAGGATTTTTAAATGTTTAACAATAACTATGATAAAGGGTATGGCTTATATCAAATGGATAATCAATGTTGCCAAACAATAAGTAAGCAAAATTGTCCAGAAGATCCAATATATGAAATGCCAATAGTAAACTGCGTACAAAAAGATTATGTTCATGAGATTGTACATGTATGTCCTATACATACAAAAGTAGTAAATAATCATATATATAAACATACTTATGTACCAGAATATACATGCTCAGAAGAAAATATATGTAGCAATTATGATGATGGTTGTAATTGTAGTAGATTCTAAAAAATTCCATATGGAATTTTTTTAATAATTAATATATTCAAATTTAAAATGTTTTATGTTATAATTGAATTAGGTGATAACATGATTATGGATACTATATCAATGAACGTTGATGTAAAACTTTTTGAGTATTTAAATTCAAATGAAAATTTGTCAGAAAATCAAAAGAAAATATTATATGATTACTTATGTATAATTAAATCAATATATGATAAATATATAGGTAATTATGTGTTTGATAATGTTTCTGAATTGATTAGAACTTTAAAAATACAAGAAATAGATGAAACAAGTGAGATTTCATATGATAAAAATAGTAATACATTAATGCTTGGTAAATTAGCTTTAAATCATGAATATAATACATATAAGAGTTTATTTGAATTAACTTCTCAAAGTTATGATGAGGAGAATCATTCATATAATAGTGGGATTATTATTAAATCAGAAAATGGAACTGAATATGGAAAGAGATTAAATGATTTAATCATTTCTAAATTAATTGCATATAATACTGGTTATACTTTATCAGATGAAAGTATAGCAAATAATGATGAATTGGTAAAAAATATAACTGATGTTATTGGTAGTGAGAAACTAGTTACATATTTTGCATATGGCAATGGTAAATTGTTATTTTCGGAACTATTTTCAAATAAAAATATTAGCGAAGAAAAGTTATCTAATTAATATGTCAAATTTTGTATAGTTTATTGATTTATAACAATTTATATAATATGATTAAAATGGGGAGTGTGATAGAGTGTATCCATCAATAGATAAAGTTTTAAACATAATACCTTCTAAGTATCAATTAGTATATGTTGTAGCTAAGAGATCACATCAAATGAAGGAAACAAAACATTTTCAAATGACAGAAAAGGAATATAAAAATAAAAAAAATATTGGTAGAGCATTAGAAGAAATTGCTGAAAACTTAATACATATTGAAGAATAGTATTAAGTTTTTTTAAACGGAGGTTTTATGAAAATAATTAAATATAAGAAAACTTCAAATAGAAAATATAAGGTATTTTTAGAAAATGGCGAGAGTATTACTCTTCATGAAGATATCATATTAAAACATAATTTGCTTATTACAAAACAGATAGATGATATTGAAGAAATAAAAAAATATAATGATGAATACTTAATATATGATAATACATTAAAGTATCTAAGTACTAAAATGAGATGTGAATTAGAGATTAGAAATTATTTAAAGAAAACTCTGACAAATGAAAATAAAATAGATGAAATAGTTAATAAATTAAAAGAATCATCACTATTAAATGATAGATTGTATGTTAAAAGTTATATATTAGACAAAACTAATTTAAATAAATATGGTCCAAATAAACTTAAAAATGAATTATTAAGATTGAATATTGATAAAGATATAATAGATGAAGAAATAAGTAAGTTGGATAGTAATACAATTAATGATAATTTAAAAGAATTAATTGATAAAAAAATAAGATTAAATAGAAAATATGCTGGCGATGTGCTTAAAAACAAAATATTAATCGAACTTGTTAATATGGGATATAGTAAAGAGGCTATAAGCAAAATCCTTAGTGAAAAAGATTTATCTAATAATGAATTATATGACAAAGAATATCAAAAATTATATAATAAGTATAAAAATAAATACAGCGGTAGTGAGCTTGAATACTTTATTAAACAAAAATTATATAGTAAGGGATTAAAAAAAATGCAATAATTGCATTTTTTTTAATTGTTTTTATTTATTTCATCTAATTGAGTTTGAATATATTTTTTATATTCACTTTTTAATTTAGAATCGCTTATTTTTAAACCATATTTTTGTCTTATATCGTCAAGTGCAGTTACATTAATTGTCTTGTCATCTTCAAGTCTATTATTTGCCAAAGTTTCAATTATTTTAGTTTTAATATCTTTATATTTTGGTTTCTTTTTTTCACCAGTCTTTAATATAATATGGTACCCATAAGTTGTCTTAACAGGTTCCTTTGTATATTCATTTACCTTTAGAGAATATGCGGCTTCTTCAAATTCCTTAACCATATCACCTTTATTAAAATAACCTAAATCTCCACCATTTTCTTTAGAACCAGTATCATCTGAATTTTCTTTAGCTAGTGTATCAAAATCTTCACCTTTATTTAGTTTTTTAATAATATTTTTAGCTTTTTCTTTTGCTTCTTCATCAGTTAATCCATTATCACTAGTAGTATCAACTTTTATTAATATATGTTTTGCACTTATGTCTCCTGCAGCGTTTTCATTATAATATTTTTTTATTTCATCTTCTTTAATACTATCTTTTACATAATCATCAACAGCTTTAGCTCTTTGAAAATATAATTTGTAATAATCTTCTAGTTCGTCTTCTCCATCAAAACCAGAACTTTTAAGGACAGTATCCCAATTATCTGAATATTGTTGTTTTAGTGATTCAATTTGATTTTTAACTTGTTTCTCAATAGTTTCATTATCTTTATATATAGTATTCAATATTTCACTATCAATCATATCTACCATAACTGAAACACCATATTTACTTTTTAATTTTTTATATATTTTTTCAGATGAAAAGTTTTCACCATTTACTTTAAATGCAACTTCGCTTCCATCTTTTAGTTTGGCATTACCACATCCACATAGTGTTAATATGCATATAATGGCTGTAGTTAATGTAATAATTTTTT
This sequence comes from uncultured Eubacteriales bacterium, assembly GCA_900320735.1. Classification (GTDB taxonomy): domain Bacteria; phylum Bacillota_I; class Bacilli_A; order RF39; family UBA660; genus CAG-433. The sequence continues at coordinate 20,078 of ONTJ01000024.1, read as the reverse complement.
TCTTCATTTTCTGTATCCTCCTTAATAATGTACACATATATAATAACAAAAATATAAAAATAAAACAATATTTTTAAAAATATAATCACATAATTGCGACTATTACCATAAAATAATGTGAATAGAAAAAAAGGAGGAATGAAAATGAAATACTCATATGGTTCAGGTGCTGGTATAATACTAGTACTATTCATACTATTAGTAATAATAATAGGTGCATATATTTAAATTTATTTTGTTAGGAGGTTAAAAAATGAGTTGTGCAACTTCATCATGCAACAATACATGTGTACAACAAACAACCCGCGGATGTGGGTATGTAACAATAATAGTTCTATATATATTACTTGCAATTATACTTAGTTCATTCATATGCTAAAAAAGTTCTGGAAATGAACTTTTTTCTTTGACAAATAAATATATATGTGTTATTATACTTTCACTTATTTAATTAACTTTGAAAGGAAGTAATATTAATGGAAGAAAATATTAGAAAAGTTTTAATGTATATTTTGAAAAATGCAAAACTTTATTATGTTAATATAGATAGTGAAATTGAAAAAATCTATGATAGAAATACTATAAATAATGATATTAAAGAGAGAAAAGAAAATATTGATTTATTTTTAAATTTAGAAAGAATAAATGATATAATTCCATATCCACAAAAAACAGATTATAGATATTTTATTGATGCGGAAATGGATGAATTAGAAGATATAATAAGTAAAAAGTCAATATTAATTGATGATGATACAAGTATAGAAGAATTAGAAGAACAACTACTAAACCTAGATAATCCATTATATGAAAATTCAATGTTATCCACATTAAAAAAAGTAAGAAAACAAGGAATTAATAAAGAATACGAATATATAATAAAAAAATAAAACTGGTTTTAAACCAGTTTTTTGTATACTTCTTCAATAGAAAGAGAAATAGGCTTAATATAATGAGGTTTTAAATGCAAGTGATAATGTTTTACTTCTTGAACACAACCATTGTTTTGTACCATACTCATTCCGTCAATATCTAATTTCTCTTTTAATAGAGTATGCATTTTTTTTGCTATTTCAAATATGTGTGTCAATGTAGACATATCTATATCATCAATATCGTTGTAATGTTTTTTAGGTATTATAAGCATATGGCCAATGGTCTCAGGGTTAATATCTAAAAAAACTTTTACTATCTCATCATCATATATAGTATATGATGGGATTTCACCATTAATTATTTTACAAAAAATACAATCATTCATATCATTCACCATCCATTTTCTAATATTATTTTATCAAAAATAATTAAAAATGTATAGATTTATGGTAAAATATACTTGTTTATTGATGGTCGAGTATATTATGTAGTGTATTAAAATATGAATAATATATTAATAAGTATTGGAGGTGTAATAATGAATTATAAAGAAGATTTTCCTATGTTAAATACTGATATTATATATTTTGATAATGGAGCGACTACACTAAAACCAAAATGTGTAATTGAGGCAATGGATGATTATTATTGTAATTATTCATCAAATGCTCATAGAGGAGATTATAAAATAAGTATAAAAGCAAGTAGTGAATTAGAAAAGGTAAGAGAAAAGGTAAGAAATTTTATAAATGCGGATATGAGTGATGAGATAATATTTACACAAGGTTCTACTGAATCATTAAATATGATAATAAATGGATATTTCAAAAATAAGCTTACTGAAGATGATGAAGTACTTATAACAAAAAGTGAACATGCATCTAATATACTTCCGTGGTTTGAACTTGAAAATGAAATTAATATAAAGGTAAAATATATTTCACTTACAGAAGATCATACAGTAACTATAGATAATGTAATAAATTGTATAACTGATAAAACTAAAGTTATATCACTTGCGCAAGTTACAAATGTAATAGGTGATGTAAGACCACTAAAAGAAATTATAAAGTATGCACATGAACATGGTATTTTAGTTGTAGTGGATGCTGCACAAAGTGTCGGACATATAAATGTTGACGTTAAAGATCTAGATGCAGATTTCCTTGCATTTTCAGCACATAAGATGTTAGGTCCAACCGGAGTAGGAATACTTTATGGTAAATATGAATTATTAAATGAATTAAAACCTATTAATTATGGTGGCGGAATGAATGTATCCTTTGCTTCGCCAGATAAGATTGAATATAAAGAATTACCATATAGACTAGAACCAGGAACTCAAAATATCGCAGGAATTATTGGATTTGGCAGAGCAATTGATTATATTAATAAAATTGGTATAGATAATATAGAAGAATATTGCATAAATTTAAAAGAATATTTAGTTAATAAATTAAAGAATATAAATAATGTTAAGATGTATAATGCAGATATAGAAGGTTCTACTTTAACATTTAATATAAATAATATATTTGCACAAGATACAGCAATATATCTAGATAAATATAATATATGTGTAAGAAGTGGTAGCCATTGTGCAAAAAAATTGGAAGATGAGTTATCCATCAAAAATACAGTTAGAATTAGTTTATACTTTTATAATACTAAAGAGGAAATTGATAAATTAGTTAAGGCATTAGATAATGATAAAATATTAGAAGAAAGTTTAGGTGTTTAATTTGGATAATACTTTAAAAAGAGAAATAATATTAGATAATTATAATAATCCTACTAATAGAGGATTATTAAATAAAGAAGATTACAAAAAATGTAATAGAAATAGTTCTACTTGTATTGATAATTTTAATATTGAACTAAAATTAGAAGATGACATTATAAAAGATATAAGATTTGATGGTGAAGCCTGTGCAGTAGCGACTGCATCAATGTCAATATCAATTAATAAATTAATTGGTAAGACAAAAAAAGAAGCACTAGAAATAATAGATAACTACGAAAAAATGATAAATGAAGAAGAATTTGATAAAGAATTACTTGAGGAATTGATTGTATTTGAAGATATACATAATCAACCTTCAAGAAAGAAATGTGCCACTTTAGGTATATCCGGAATTAAAGCGCTTATTAGCGAAGATGAATAAGAAAACAATAGTTTTCTTATTTTATTTGCTTTAATTTTAAATGTGTGGTAATATATAGCGCACAGGTGATATTATGACTAATGAAAACTATAATAAATTTTTGTATGCAAAAGAAATTATAAAGAAGAACAGATTTGATGAAGCTAGAGCGATATTTGAAGAACTTGATGAACTTGAACCTAATAATCATTATATTAAATTTGAATTAGCAAAATTAAAACTAAGTAATTCTTATACACGTGAAGACGGTAAAAAAATGTTAGAGGAATTAAAAGAAACTGCAAGTAGACCTTTTGCTATTATGGAACTTGGAAGAATAGAATCTAATAATGGTAATTATGAAAAAGCTTGTGAATATTTTTACGAATTATTGCATGGTAGCATAAGAGATAGAAATTTTGCAACATTGGAATTAGGTAAACTAGAATCAAGACGTGGTAATTATGAAGAAGCTAAAAAATATTTTAAAATACTTTTATATTGTGGTGATCGTGATCGTAGCTTAGCAATAATAGAATTAGGTAGAATAGCAGTAAAAGAAAAAAAATATGAAGAAGCAAGACATTATTTTGATGAATCTATGAGGGGTAATTATAATGATATGATTAGGGGTAGGTTTGAACTTGGTAAGCTTGAACTAGTGCTAAATAATAAAGAAAAGGCAATAAGACATTTCTTATTCTTAATAAATAATAATTGCAGTAATAAAGGCCTTGCATTATTAGAATTAGGTAGACTTGCAGTTAGTGAAAATGAAATAAAAAAAGCAAAAAGATATTTTGAACAAGCTAAGGAATGCGGTTATAAAGATAGAATATTTGCATTCTTTGAACTAGGCAAAATAGAATCAGCAAATGGTAATTATGATAAAGCTAGGGAACATTTTAAAAGAATATTACATGGTCCAAATAAAAACTATGCAATATTAGAACTAGGTATTGTAGAATCAAAAGCTGGTAACTATGAAAAAGCACGTGAATATTATAATAAATTATTAAATACAAATAGTAGTTTATATGCAATATTAGAACTAGGTAAATTATATATAAAAGAGGGTAACTATGAAAAGGCAAAAGCGTACTTAGAAAGTTTATTAGAAACATCAAATAGACATTACGCTTTATGTGAATTATCTAGGCTATATAAAATTATGGGTAACATAGAATTAATGAATAAGTGTTTAGATGAGTTACTAGAAAATGCAGATAATAAAGAACTTTATGAAAAAATTAAAATAAAAAAATTAAAATATAATGAATAATTTTAAAATTACTAAATTTATAATATAAAAGAAAACTATAAACAGTTTTCTTTTTTTTGTTAATTTATATCTTTTTTTTTGCTTTTAAATTATATCTAAAATTTAATTTTTGAACTTTGATTAATAAAAAATATTATAGTAATCTTAAGCTGGAAAGGAGAGATATTATGTTAAACCAAGTTGTTTTGGTAGGAAGACTTGTTAAAAATCCTGAACTAAAAGAAACTGAAAAAGGAAATAAAATAACAAGCATAACATTAGCAGTTCCAAGAAGCTATAAAAATGTAGATGGGGAATATGAAACTGATTTCATCGATTGTACATTATGGAGTGGTATTGCTGAAACAACAAGTGAATACTGTAAAAAAGGTGATCTTTTAGGAATTAAAGGACGACTTCAAAGTAATTCATATGAGAAAGAAAATGAAAAAGTATATACTACAGACGTAATTGCAGAAAAAATTTCATTTTTAAGTAGTAAAAAAAATAATGGATAACTACATATTTAAAAGACTAATATTCATATTAAATAAACTAAAAGTAAGTTATATAATAACTTACCGTGATGATAAATTCATAATAGTAATTACTAGGTAAATATATTATTAATATCATTATATGTATATTTTAATAAAAAAAGTAAATAATAATATTAGAAAATTACTATTTAGTTAACTTTAAACAATGGATTTAAGTATCGCTATATACTTTAACCAAGAGTTAACGAAGGATGTGATTTTATTGTTTTTAGGTTCAAGAATTAGAGAATTAAGAAAAGAAAAAGGTTATACACAACAGCAATTGGCAGATCTAATAAATGTAACAAAAGTATCTATATGTTGCTATGAAAAAGGTAATAGAACACCAAATTTAGAAACATTCTTAGATTTAGTTAGAGTTCTTGATACAACACCTAATTATTTGCTTGGTATGGATGTTACAGTAGTAGCTGAGGAGGATGAAGAATATTCAGTAGTTATTCCTAAAGAAGATCTTCAAATCATAAATGAAATTAGGAAAAATAATAAACTAATTAATTACTTGAGAGAAGATCCAAAAAGAAGAGTAGAATATATGAGTAAAAAGACAATATAAATTGTCTTTTTTTATGGTATAATTATACTGGTGATAATATGAACATAATTGACATTATATCTAAGAAAAAAGATAATAAAGAATTGACATATGATGAAATTAAATTTGCTGTTGATAAGTATATGATAGACGAAGTAAAAGATTATCAAATGAGTGCGCTGTTGATGGCTATAGTTATAAATGGCATGAGTGATGATGAAATATATTATTTAACAAAAGTAATGATTGAAAGTGGAGAAGTTCTTGATTTATCTTCAGTTGATGGTATTGTAGTAGATAAACATTCAACAGGTGGAGTAGGTGATAAAACTTCATTAGTAGTACTTCCACTTGTAGCGTCTTGCTCAGTTAAAATTGCAAAAATGAGTGGAAGGGGTCTTGGATTTACAGGTGGTACAATAGATAAACTTGAGTCTATCGAAGGATTTAATGTAAATCTAACTAAGGAAGAGTTTATCAATAAGGTAAATGAGGTTGGGATTGCTATTACTAGTCAGACGGGTAATTTAGTACCAGCTGATAAAAAAATATATGCCCTAAGAGATGTGACAGGTACTACAAGTTCAATTGGACTAATCGCATCTAGCATAATGAGCAAAAAAATAGCTTCAGGAGCTGATAAGATCGTACTTGATGTAAAGGTAGGTAAAGGTGCCTTTATGAAAAATTTGGACGACGCAAAAAAATTATCAAATACGATGATTAAAATAGGAAAGAGATTTAATAAAGAAGTAGTGGCTATTATAAGTAATATGGATTATCCTCTTGGATATTCAGTTGGTAATGCAATCGAAGTAAAAGAAGCAATAGATACTCTAAGTTTAAAGGGAGATATTAAATTTACCAAATTATGCATAACAATTGCATCTTATATGGTGCATATTGGAAAAAATATTCCTATAGATGATGCTTTTGATATGGTTGTAGAAAATTTGAATAATAAAAAAGGTCTTGAAAAGTTTTATGAGTTAATTAAATCACAAAATGGTAATATAGAATCATTTAAAATAGATGGTAATAGATATGAAATAAAAAGTAATAAAAATGGATATTTAGTTAATATTGACACATTGTCACTAGCGAAATATGTAAATTCATTAGGAGCAGGAAGAAAGTCTAAAGACGATATTATAGATTATAACGTAGGTCTTGTATTAAATAAAAAAATAGGTGATGAAGTAAGTGAAAATGATGTATTGGGATATATTATTACAAATAAGCAAATAGATGATGATTTAATAAAATATTTTACGATAGAAAATAATAAAGTAGATGATTATAATATAATACTTGGAATAGAAAAATAAAAAGAACTTAGTTCTTTTTATTTTTTATATATTTTATATAGTATTCTTCATATGACATATTCTTTTTAACTATTTGCTTTGCTACATCGCTTCCGACATATCTTATATGCCAACTTTCTGCTGAATATCCTGTGACATTTTCCCATTCTTCTTTGTATCTAAATATATAACCATATTTATATCCATTTTTACTTATCCATGCATATTCCTTACCTTTAGTAGTTATAGTCCATACATTTGCAAGGTCAATTGCAAGACCGAGTTCATGTTCCGAAAAACCAGGTTTAGCCGCATATTTATCAGCTTTTGCCTGACCATTATTATAAACATAATTATTATATATTGATTTCTGATATGAATAACTTCTATATGCACTTTCTGCATAAAAGTTAACACCATCTTTTCTAGCATCATCGCACATTTTTACAAATTGTTCATATGCTTCCTTTCTAAGCTTCATTCTACTATATTGATTATTAGCATATTTATCATCCATCTCAACTAAATCATTTGGTACATAATTTTCTGGTATTTCATAATATTTATTTGCAAGTACTAATATATTATCTGGATCTTCTATTAGCTCGGAATCATCATAATATGTTTTATCCATATTAAGTTCAATTTGCCATACTGTATCATCAATACTTAAATCTTTATGATCCTTTCTATATGCAAGATATCGATCAAATTTAGAATAATCGAACAACTTATTTGCAATATATTTTTCATAATCTTTATTATATTTTTTAGCTAAAAATTCGGTCATTTCACTTTTGTTTAAATTTTTTATTAAAAAATCTATTGTCTTTTTATTATAACCTTTACTATTTAATTTTAATATATAGTTACTAGTATTATCGTTTATTTTCTTTTTTTTCTTTAAGTAGTCTAAAGTATTTTTTATTTCATCTTTGTTATAATTAGCTTTAAACATTGAATCAATTACTTTAGAATATTTCATATTTGGAACATATATAGTGAAATTGAATATTTTAGTTCTATTTATAATGATTATAGGAAGTAAAATAAGCATTATAAATACATATTTTGCAACTTTTCTTCTAAGCTTATAATTTGGTTTTTTATTTTTATTCACTTTCATCACCTACTTTAATAAAATTATATAAAAATACTTTTATTTTGTCCATAAATATTTCATAAATAAAAATACTTAACATATTTTTAAGTGAGGTGCTATATGAAGAAAGTTTTATTAACAATTTTAATGTTTTTTTCGCTTATATCAAAAGTTTACAGCTTAGATTTAAACTTAACCCCAAAGGCAAAAAGTGCTATTTTAGTGGAGGCATCAACAGGCGAAATAATATATGAAAAAAATAAAGATGAGAGATTAGCTCCTGCATCTATGACAAAGATAATGAGTTTAATACTCATTATGGAGGAAATAGAAAAAGGAACACTAAAATTGAATGAAGAAATAATTGTAAGTGAGAATGCATCATCAATGGGTGGTTCTCAAATTTTTCTAGAAAAAGGAGAAAAAATGACAGTAGATGATCTACTTAAGGCAATATGTGTGGGATCAGCAAATGATGCAGTAGTTGCACTAGCAGAGAGGGTTTCTGGCAGAGAAGAAGCATTTGTGTATCAAATGAATGAAAAAGCTAAAAAAATGGGACTTAAAAATACTAACTTTAAAAATTCTACAGGATTAGATACTGCAAATCACTATTCATCAGCATATGATATGTCAAAAATGGCAATAGAGCTTGTAAAACATAAAAAAATATTAGAATATTCTGGAATTTATGAAACATACTTACGAGCAAATACAAAAAATAAATTTTGGCTTGTAAATACCAATAAACTCATCAAAACATATGAGGGTATGGACGGATTAAAAACAGGGTATACCACAGAGGCAAAATATTGCCTTACTGCAACTGCAAAGAGAAATAATATGAGATTAATTGCTATTGTAATGGGTGAAGAAAATAATGATGACAGAAGAGAAGAAATAACATCACTTCTTGATTATGGATTTAATACTTATGATACTAGTATATATTTAGATAGAAATAAAAAAGTTGGAATACTTGAAAATGATAAAAGTAATTTAGGTAAAGTTAGTGTCATACCAAAAGAAGAAGTTAATATTTTAAATAAAAAAAGTGATAATAAAAGAAATATTAGGTATGAATTAAATATAACCAATAATAAATTACCAATAAAAAGGGGAGATGTAGTTGGTTATATAGACATAATTGAAAATGGTAAGAAATTATATAAGATAAATGTGACAGTTAAGGAAGATCTAAAAAAAGCCAATATTGTAGAATTATTTCTAAGAAATTTAAAGGATATAATAACCGGCGAAAATATTTTTTAAAAAATACTTGACAAGTATACTTGGCATATGCTATTATTAATTTACCAAGTGAACTTGGCAGGGAGGATTAAGATGAAAAAAGAAGAAGTACTACAGGCTAGTAGAGAAGAAAATAAGAAAAAAGATTTGGCACTAATAGAAGCAGAGAATAAAGGTGTTAAGATTGCTGCAATTGCAATTTTAATATTATCCACAGTATATTTTGTGCTAGGAATTACAATTCAAGGCAAAACTAATTATGGTTGGTATTCAATACTTGCATTATATTGCACTATAGTATATGGATATAGAGGGTTTAAGTCTCAAGGAAAAACAAGAAAAATTGATATAATTACATCTATCGTTTGGCTATTAGTAAGTATATTAACTACATACTCTTATATTGAAAATATTATTAATACATCTACTATTTTAGGATAATTATGAAGAGTGAATTAATACTTAAAAATAGATTAAAAGAAATAAGAAAAGAAAAAAATCTATCACAACAAGAATTAGCTGATTTAGTAGGAGTATCTAGGAATACTATTAGTTCGATAGAGACAGGCCAGTATGAACCAACATCTAAACTTGCTTTAATATTAGCAATTGCACTAGATAAAAAATTTGAAGATATATTTTACTTTTAGAAAGAATAATTTATTCTTTCTTTATTTTTAAAAATAGTATATAATACTTACTGAAATGAGTTGATTTATATGAAATTATTATTGCACGCATGCTGCGCACCTTGCAGTGTTTATACTGTGGATAGCCTTAGAAGAGAAAATATTGAACCAACAATATATTGGTACAATCCCAATATTCATCCATACATGGAATATAAAAATAGAAGGGATGCCCTTAAAGAATATTCAAAAATGATGAATCTAAATTGCATATTTGATGAAGAATATGGTCTTGATGAATTTTGTAAAAATGTGGTAGATAAACTTAATACTAGATGCATAGAATATTGTTACCCAGTAAGACTAAGAAAAGCTTTTGAATATGCAAAAAATAATGGCTATGATGCTGTTTCATCAACTCTTTTATATAGTATATATCAAAATCATGATGCAATTAAAAAAGAAATGGAAAAATTAAGCGAGGAATATGGCATTGAATTCTTATATAGGGATTTTAGAGAAGGATTTAAAGAAGGACAAGAAAAAGCAAGAGAACTTGGTCTTTATATGCAGAAATATTGTGGATGTATTTTCTCAGAAAAAGATAGATATTTAAAAAAAATTCTAAAAGATAAGGAAAATAGTGATATAAATTAATAAAATTTTATATTATTAATTGAAAAATATAAAAAATGTGTTATAATTTACTTGTTATATGAAACAACGAAGAGTGAGGTTTTTTCCTCACTCTTTATAAATAATGGAGGAAAAATGGAAGAAAAAATCAGAAAATTAGTAGAAAAACCATTAGAAGAAGAAAAAATATCTGTTGCAGATGTATATTTTGAAGAAGAAAATGGTCTTTTAAACTTATATATACTAATTGATAAGAAGCCATATGTTGATATTGATACATGTGTAGCAGCAACTAATATAATAAATCCTATATTAGATGAAGCAGATTTAATAGAAGATAGTTATGTACTAAATGTTTGTTCAAAAGGAGAGGGTGAGTAAAAATGAATGGTTCAGAATTTTTAAAAGCAGCTAAAGAGTTAGCAGAATTAAGAGGAATTACAGTAGATGAAATTTATGAAGATATAGAAGCAGGATTAAATGCGGCATATAAGAGAAATTATGGTGGAGCAACTAATTCTAAAGTAATACTTGATAAAGATACTGGTAATATTAAAGTTGTTTCTTATAAAATTATAGTAGATGAAATAAATATGGAAGATGATGAAGATGCTCAAGTTCTTCTAGAAGAATTAGATAATCCATCTGATTTTAAAGTAGGGGATGTAATAGAAGAAGAAGTTACACCAAAAGATTTTGGTAGAGTAGCTGCCGCTGCTTGTAAGCAAGTATTTACTCAAAAAGTGAGAGAAGCTGAAAGAAATAGTATCATGAGTGAATTTGAAGGCAAAGAAGGAGAATTACTTGTTGGAACTTTATCAAGAGAAGATAAACAAAACTATTATATAGATTTAGGTAGAGCACATGGTATACTTCCTAAATCTGAAATAATCCCAGGGGAAGAATTAACTATGGGTTCAACTATAAAAGTATATGTAGTTAAAATTGAACTTGGCCAAAAAGGTGGTCCAGTAATTTTACTTTCAAGAAGTCATTATGGATTTGTAAAAAGATTACTTGAACTAGAAATTCCTGAATTAAATGATGGAACTATAATACTTTATTCAGTAGCTAGAGATGCAGGATCAAGAAGTAAAATAGCGGTTTATTCAGAAAATGAAAGAGTAGATGCAGTTGGAGCTTGTATAGGTGAAAAAGGTATTAGAATAAATAATATTTCGAAAGAATTAAATGGTGAAAAAATAGATGTGGTTGCGTATGATAGAGATTTAAAACAGTTTATTAAAAATGCACTATCACCAGCAAAAGAAGTAGAGGTATATATTTTAGATTCTAAGAAAAATGAAGCATTGGCAATCGCAGAAGGTGAAAACCTATCACTAGCAATTGGTAAAAAAGGTCAAAATGTAAAGCTTGCTGCTAGACTTACAAAATGCAAAATAGATGTTAAAACACAAGGTCAAGCACAAGAAGAAGGAATTAATATATATAAATATTACGAAGCATAAGGAGGACTTATGAAACAAAGAAAAGTACCACTAAGATCATGTGTTGTTACTAGAGAAAAATTAGAAAAAAAAGATCTTATAAGAGTGGTTAAAAATAATGAAGGAAAAGTATTTGTTGATTTAACAGGTAAGGCAAATGGTAGAGGTGCCTATATAAAGAAGGATATAGAAGTATTAGAAAAAGCTAAAAGATGCAAGGCACTTGATAAACATCTTGAAGTAGATATACCTGATGATATATATGAAGAACTTAAAAGTATAATAAATAATTAAAACTAAAGAAAGAGGTGATTATCTATGATGAGTGTAATTGAATACGCTGAAGATATTAATATGGATGTAGAGGTAGTACTAAAAAAAGCAATAGAATTGGGATATGCAAAAACAAAGGAAGATATGCTTTCTGAAGATGCTATTATAGATCTAGATAATGTTTTAGTAATGAATCCTACTACAGAAGAAGAACCTACATATTTAGATGAAATTACTGAAGAAAAAGATTATGATTTAGAAGAAGAATTAGAAAATAAAGCTGAAGAACTTGCATCAGCTTCTAATTTGAAATTTGATGATACAGTAAAGAAACAAAAACTAAAAAAGAAAAGCGAAGTAAACAAAGAAGACATTAATGCTAAAAAGAAACAAATGTATAAAAATAAAGAAAAATTAACAGTAAACGCATCTTCGCAAGATGAAAATGTAATTCTTTATAAAGAAGGTATGACAGTTAGTGATTTAGCAAAAGAACTAGATGTGAATCCAACTGAAATAATAAAAAAACTTATGAATTTAGGTATAATGGTAAGCCTTAATAATTCTCTTTCATATGATGATGTAGAGATGGTTATTATTGATTATGACAAGACACTTAAAACATTTGAATCAAGTGATATAACTAATTTTGAAAAATTTGAAATTACTGATGATGAAAAAGATTTACAAGACAGACCAGCTGTAGTAACAATAATGGGACATGTAGACCATGGTAAAACAAGTCTTCTTGATTATATTAGACATTCACATGTTACTGAAGGAGAATTTGGTGGGATTACACAACATATTGGTGCTTATCAAATAGAAAATAAAGGTAAAAAAATAACTTTTATAGATACTCCAGGACATGCGGCATTTACTGAAATGAGAGCAAGAGGAGCATCAGTTACCGATATCGTTATTATAATAGTTGCAGCAGATGATGGTGTAATGCCACAAACAGAAGAAGCAATAGACCATGCAAAAGCAGCTAATGTTCCTATAATAGTTGCGGTAAATAAAATTGATAAGCCAGGTGCAAATCCAGAAAAAGTAATGAATGAGATGGCTGCAAGAGGACTTACACCAGAAGCTTGGGGTGGAGATACAATATATTGTAATATTTCAGCGAAGACAGGTGAAGGAATAGAAAATTTACTTGATAATATTCAGTTAATATCTGAAATGAGTGAATTAAGAGCAAATCCAAATAGATATGCACTAGGTACTGTAATTGAATCTAAACTTGATAAAAATGTTGGTTCAATAGTAACATTGCTAGTTCAAAATGGTACGCTAAGACTTGGTGATCCAATTGTTGTAGGTACTACTCATGGTAAAGTTAGAACATTAAAAGATGACCTTGGAAGAGAAGTAGTAGAAGCAGGTCCATCTACGCCAGTAGAAATAACAGGACTTTCTGAAGTTCCATCTTCAGGTGATAGATTCATGGCTTTTGAAACAGAAAAAGAAGCTAAAACTATCGCTGATAATAGAAAGGAACAAGCTAAGTTAAAAGCAAATTCAAAATCAAAAGCAGTTACTCTTGATGACTTATTTAGTAAAATTCAATCAGGAATTAAAGAAATAAATGTAATACTTAAAACAGATGTTAAAGGAACTGAAGAGGCAGTTAAAAATGCACTTTCTAAAATTGAAGTAGAAGACGTTAGAGTAAAAGTAATTAGAAGTGGTGTAGGTACTATTACTGAATCTGATATAGTACTTGCTAATGCATCAGATGCTATTATAGTAGGATTCAATGTAAGACCAACATCTAAAACTATGGAAGTTGCTAAAGAATATAATGTTGATATTAGACTCCATAATATTATTTATAAATTAGTTGAAGAGATGGAAACTGCTATGAAGGGTATGCTTGATCCAGAATATGAAGAAAAAGTTCTAGGAGAAGCAGAGGTAAGAAAATTATTTAAATTTTCTAAAGTTGGAACAATCGCAGGAACAATGGTAGTAGATGGAATAATTAAATCAAAATCAAAAGCTAGATTAATTAGAGATGGTGTAATTATTTATGACGGAACTATTAATTCGATTCAAAAAGAAAAAGATCAAGTTAAAGAAGTTAGAAAAGGTTTTGAATGTGGTATTACCTTAGATAATTATAATGATATAAAAGAAAATGATATAATTCAGGCATATGAAATGATACAAATAGAAAGATAGTGGTTTTATGAGTATTAAATTACAAAGACTTGCAAATGTATTATTAAAAGAAATAAGCAGGATATTAATGCTTGAGGTAAAGGATGAGGATATTAAGTTTGTAACTATTACACACGTAGATCTATCAAGTGATTTATCTTATGCTAAAGTATATTGTACTATGTTAGATGAAACAAAAAGAGATAAATGTATACATGATTTAAATAGTGCAAAGGGATTTATTAGAAATGAATTAATCAAAAGAAAAATAGAAATAAGAAAAATGCCAGAGTTGACTTTTATATATGATGATTCTATTGAATATGGAAATAAAATAGAAAAGATAATAGAAAAAATTCATAAAGAAGATTAGATATAAATTAATTTTTATATCTTTTTTTTATTTTCCTATTTTATTTATAAAAAAATTAAGTTATAATGTAGATAATAAGAATGGAGTGACGCGGTATGGATGTAGTAAAAAATCTAGGAATATCCTATAAAGCAAGTTATTTGATTCAAGGCAATCAAATGGAAAGATGTAGTACATCAACCGCACTAAACGTGAAATATACATGCTTATATGCAAGAACTGATGGCAAAGATTTTAATATAGAAAGTATATTAAAAAATTATAAAGGTAATATAGTGTTTCATTTACCATCAATAAATCCAGACTTATCAAACTTAACTCCTGTAAATAATTTAGTAAAAAAAATCGTAGATAGTAAACTTAAATTAGTGACAATAGATGCATCAAATTTATCGAGTGATTTATTTGAATGGTCTACTTTGGAAGAACAAAAAAAATATTTTTTAAATGTGGTTACTGGTATAGCAACATTAGCGTCTAATAAAATAGAAGTGGCTATAGAAAATTCAAAAAGTAGTACATCAAACAGTAAATTTGGTAGTTGTATAAGTCAAATGACAGATATAATTGTATATTCAAGGAGACTTTTAGTTAAAGACTTTGGTTTTAGTGAAGGTGACGCTGAAAAGTATATAGGTATATCACTTAATATAGATAACATTAACTTCGATAATGAAAAAGAAGGTATACTTAATTATATGGAAGTATTTGATAAAAATATAAAAGTTATTAAATTTGAAAGTTACAACAGGCTTAATATGATATTAGATTTATTAAAACAAAGGGAAAAAGATGTATTGGTTTTCTACAATACAAAAGAAGACTTAGATGAAATAAAAGAAAAATTCATTAGTTTAAGAAATGAAATAGAAAATTCAATAGAAGATACCAGTATATTAAATGATAGTAAAAAACTTGTTAATAATAAGGGCTTTACGAATATTATAATGTACTCAATGATATTATTAACTATTGTAATTGTAGTACTTATGTTTATAATAAAATTAAAGTGAAAATTTGACTATAATGAGTAAATATGGTATCATTAATTTGCTTCACGAAAAAAATGAGGTGAAAAAATGGATATATTTCGTTTAATGAATGAGAAGATTGTTTCAGTATTTATTATATCAATGATTACTGTAATATCAGTTTCTTCATTTTTATCGAATATAGATAAAGAAAATTTAAAAAAAGCACTTGCTTCAGTAGGTTTTATAGAACAAAAAGAAAAAATTGAAACTATAGATAGAATAACTGAAATAGGTAAAGAGGCAAACTTAACAATAAGACAAATAACATATGATGAAATGACTATGGCACAAAGGGAAGAAGCTCTTTATAATGGTAGCATGAAACTTGAATATTCAGCTGCGTATACAACTTCATCATCGAGACTTACAAAATCAAGAGGGGCACTTTATTTTAATGGCCATAAAGAAACGTATTATTCACAAAGAGTACTACCAGGATATGCACTTAATATACCAGGTAGACACGTTGCGGATGATGGTACTGTAAGAGATGGCGATGGATACATATCAGTAGCGGCCAATACTTCTTATATGAGTAAAGGTACTATACTTCTAACATCTCTAGGACCTGCTAAAGTATATGATTCAGGTTGTGCATATGGTACTATAGATATATATGTAAACTGGTAAAAATCCGAGTTAACTTGGATTTTTATTTGTTAAAAGAGGTGGAATAATTGAAATATTTAAATTTAATAAATGATAAAATAATTACAATATTCATTACATCAATGGTTACCATAATTTCATGTTTTTTATTTTTATCCCATGTTGATAAAAGTAAATTAGTAACATTTCAAATAAATATAATTCAATTAAGGCATGATCAAAACCAAATGCCGGATTTAATAGAGGGTAATTTAAAAGAAGATTACTTGACGAGAAGAGTAGAAGTTTATAGTGGACTTACATTAAATGAATTATCTGAAAAATTAAATAAATCTATGAAAGGAATACTTTCAGATAAAGGTTATTTACTTGCTTCATATACTTTAGAAAAAGGTGTAGATCCTTATTTAGCTCTTTCTATAATATTACTTGAGTCAGGATGTAATTACAAATGTTCCACATTGACTACTCAATGTTTCAATGTAGGTGGAATGAAGGGTTCTCCAGGGTGTTGGGGAGGTTCTTATAAAGCATTTAGCTCAATAGATGATGGTATTAAGTCTTTTGTTGATAATTTAGCTAGAAATTATTATGCACGTGGATTAACAACACCAGAAGCAATGAATGGAAGATATGCCGAAAGTAATACTTGGGCAATGAAAGTTAGAAATTATATGTCTTCTATAGCGGCAAAGTAGGGATAATATGGATGGAATAATTATAATAAATAAGAAAAAAAATATGACTAGTAGAGATGTAGTAAATATTGCAGTAAAGCGATTGAATACTAAGAAAATAGGTCATACAGGGACACTTGATCCACTTGCAACAGGAGTACTAGTATTAGCGGTTAATAAAGCATTAAAATTAGTAGATGACATCACAAGTGAAAATAAAGAATATATTGCCGAAGTTAAATTAGGTATAAAAACTGATACTCTTGATATAACAGGAAATATATTAGAAGAGAAAAAAGAAAAAGTAACTAAAGAAGAATTAATTAAAGTACTTAATTCATTTATAGGTAAATATAATATGACAGTACCAATTTATAGTGCAGTTAAAGTAAAAGGTAAAAAGTTATATGAATATGCAAGAGAAGGTAAAGAGGTAGATTTACCAGTTAAGGAAGTATATATAAATTCTATAGAATTACTCGATTTAAATGATGATACATTTACTTTTAAATGCGATGTTTCAAAAGGTACATATATAAGAAGTTTAATAAATGATATATGCAATAAACTGGGTGTAATAGGTACAATGAGTGCTTTAGAGAGAATAAGACAAGGTAAATATAATATAGAAAAAGCAATAGATATAGATGATATTAAAGAAGATAAAATAATACCTATGGAAGATGTAATAGAAATACCTAAGATAGAAGTTGATGAATATTTATATAATAGAATAAAAAATGGTAATAAGTTAGAAAATAGATATACACAAGAAAAAATTGCGTTTATATATAATGGTAAATTAATAGGTATTTATATTGTGGACAACTTAGATAATACTAAAATTAAACCAAAGAATATTTTTGTATAAAAATGTTCTTTTTTTTATTAAATTTTGCTATATTTATGATATAATTATCAATGTGCGTCAAAATGGTAATAATTAACGTTGACATCTAATATATTTATTATTATAATACAATGACAATTTACATGAATGAGGTTATATATATGAATGAAAATATAGGAATACTTGAATTAGAACAAAGCAACAATTTAGCTTTACATAAAACTAAGAAATTTATATATTTATCTATCAAAAGATTTTTTGATATCTTTTGTGCGCTTATAGGATGTATATTCTTAATTCCAATCATTTTAATAGTGAAATTACTTACAATGTGTACAGGAGATTTTAAACCGATATTTTTTTCTCAAAAAAGAATAGGTAAAAATGGGAAAGAATTTAATTTATATAAATTTAGAAGTATGATGCCTGATGCTGATGAGTTATTGTTTAGAATGCTTAAAGAAGATAAAAAATTAGCAAAAGAGTATGAGCAAAATAAAAAATTAGATAATGATCCAAGAATCACAAAATTAGGTAGAATACTAAGAAAAACATCTATAGATGAATTGCCTCAATTCATAAATGTCTTAAATGGTAATATGACATTAATAGGAAATAGACCATACCTTCCAAGAGAGAGGAAAGATATGAAAAAATACTATGATGATATAATTAAAACAAAACCTGGTTTAACAGGATATTGGCAAGTTAATTTAAGAAGTAGTGGTTCATTTGAAGATAGACTTAAAATGGAAAAATATTATTCAAATCACGCAGGATTTAAAATGGACATAAAAATATTTTTTAAGACATTTAAGGTCGTATTATGTGGAAAGGATGCAAAATAAAAAATATATAATTTTGTATATGGATTTTTAAAGGTGATAATATTATGAATAAAATAGATTTAAATAATAAAACAATATTAGTCACAGGGTCTTCAGGTTTTATAGGAAGTAACTTATGTAAACGATTACTTGATGAAACTAATTCTAAGATAATCGGTTTAGATAGTATGAATGATTATTATGATGTTTCATTAAAGACTTATAGATTAGATATTTTATCTAAATATGATAATTATATATTCATAAAAGGTAATCTAGCTGATAAAGAATTAATTAATAAAATATTTGATGAGTATAAACCAGAGATAGTAGTAAATTTAGCTGCTCAAGCAGGTGTTAGATATTCTATTGATCATCCAGATGATTATATAGAGTCTAATATTATAGGTTTTTATAATATACTTGAAGCTTGTAGAAAAATCGAAGTAGAACATTTAGTATATGCATCTAGTAGTAGTGTATATGGCGGAAATACTAAAGTACCTTTTTCAACAGATGATAAAGTAGATAATCCAGTTAGTTTATATGCTGCAACTAAAAAGAGTAATGAACTTCTTGCTCATGCATATTCAAAACTATATAATATACCATCTACTGGTCTTAGATTTTTTACAGTATATGGACCAGCAGGTAGACCAGATATGGCATATTTTGGATTCACAAATAAGCTTATTAAAGGTGAAACAATAAAAATATTTAACTATGGTAACTGTAAAAGAGATTTTACATATGTTGATGATATAGTTGAAGGAATAATTAGAGTAATGGGTGGTGCACCAGAGAAGAAAAATGGTGAGGATGGATTACCACTTCCACCTTATGCTGTGTATAACATAGGTAATTCTAAACCAGAAAATTTACTTGATTTCGTGCAAATATTATGTGAAGAATTAGTAAATGCTGGAGTACTTCCAGAAGATTATGATTTTGAATCACATAAAGAGCTAGTACCTATGCAACCAGGAGATGTACCAGTTACTTATGCAGATACATCTGCTTTAGAAAATGATTATGGATTTAAACCAAGTACGTCTTTAAGATATGGACTAAAGAAATTTGCACAGTGGTATAAAGAATTTTATAAATAGAAAGAGTGATTAAATTGAAAAAAGAAAGGAAAAAGATTTGCTTAATATCTTCATCAGGTGGTCATTTTGAGCAATTATTAATGCTAAGAAAATTGTCTGATGATTATGATACCTTTATTGTTACTGAAAAGACTAAGTATAATAAAAAAGACAATAAAATAGATTATTATGTAAGTCAGGTCAATAGAAAAGAAATATTATTATTTTTTAAGATGGTTGTTATTCTTTTTAAATCTCTTTTTATATTTATAAAAGAAAAACCAGATGTAATTATATCAACTGGCGTTCTAGCAGCTATACCTATGATGTTTATAGGCCACATATTTAAGAAAAAGGTAATTTATATAGAAAGTTTTGCTAAAATAAATAGTCCAACAATGACTGGCAATTTAATATATAAAAAACATATTG
>ONTJ01000036.1 GCA_900320735.1 uncultured Eubacteriales bacterium | reverse complement strand
GATCTTATAAGTTCCCATACAACAGGCATTTTGCATGCACTTACAAAGTCTATTACTGCATTTATTTTGCCATCTTTATATATAAATTGTAGCACATTGTAATCTCCATGTGTATTTAATACTGTTAGATTTTTCATTTGTTCAAAATCATTTAATCTTACTTCTTTTATCATTTCAATTTTTTCTAAAATATCATTTTTAATCTTTTTATCTATTTCATTATTTTCATCTAACATTGGTAATAAATCTTCATGTTTTTTTATACTAACATCAAAATTTTCTTGACTATACCAACCTGATAAATCAGAATCTGGTAACTCTATTGGCAATGTTTTTAAAGCATCTACTATTCTTCCATAATAATCAGCACATTCAATTGTTTGCTCATAATTACCTTCATTGCTTTCTAATGTATATCCATCAATATATTTTTGAATAATTATAGTTTTTTCTTTATATACATCATCAAAAGTATCTTTTTTTGTTTTAATATATTCTGGTACTTTTATTCCAAAACCACTTAAATGATTTATTACTGCAATTTCTTTTTCTATTTGTTCCTTAGAATATTTAGATTGAAATTCCTTTAATATATACTCATTATTATTTAAAGAATATATATTAGCACTTCCTCTATCAATTTTTGTTACTTCAGTAACCTCTAAATTATAATTATTTTTTACGTAATTAATTATTTCATCATTATTTTCAAAAATTGTTTGTTCTATCATATTAGATTACTCCTTGTTCATATTATAACATATACTTTATTTTTTTATTGATTATAATTTTTTTGATATTATTTTAGAGCCTAAATTAGAGCCTAAATCATTCTATATAATCAAATTTTCTTTATTTATAACAAAAAATGGAGCCTAATGGCTCCTTCAGGGGGTTTTGGTCACACTTTCACCTTAATCTGTAAAAGTGTTTACGTAACTATCGTTACGCTATAATAATAATATATTATTTTCAGAAAAAAGTCAATCAATATTTATATTTTCTTTTAACACATTTTCTAGTAATGGATACTCTTGTATTTTATTTAATATTTCATCTGAATCATTTTTTGCATTTAATAGCAAATCATAATCTTTTGTTAAATCAGCTAGTTTAAATGACATGTCACCACTTTGTCTTATTCCAAATAAATCACCATATCCTCTTAATTTTAAGTCTTCTTGTGCAAGTGCAAAACCATCAGATACATTTTCCATTATATCAAGTCTTTTTGAATCTTTATTTGTCATTAATATACAATAAGATTGAACATCATTTCTTCCTACTCTTCCTCTTAATTGGTGAAGTGTTGCTAATCCAAATTTATATGAATCAAATATTACAATCATAGTTGCATTTTTTACATCAACACCTACTTCTATTACTGTTGTTGATATTAATATATTTATTTTATTGTCCAAAAACTCTTGCATTATTTTATCTTTTTCTTTCGAACTCATCTTTCCGTGAAGGATACCAATATTATAATTTTTAAATGCTAATTTAAACTTTCTTTCTAGTTTTTTTATATCTTCTTCTTCATCACTAGATTCATCAATTAGAGGTGATACTACGTATACTTGATGATTATTATCTAATTGTTCTTTCATCTTATATAAAACTTTTTTTATTTCTTTATTATCAATTACTTTTGTTATAATAGGCTTTCTACCAGATGGCATAGTATTTATTATTGATATATCCATATCGCCATATATAGTTAAGGCATATGTTCTTGGTATCGGAGTAGCACTCATATATAAAACATCTGGTAAATTTCCTTTATTTCTTAAATTATTTCTTTGGTTTACGCCAAATCTATGTTGTTCATCTGTTATTACAAGTCCTAGATTATTATATACAATATTATCCTGAACTAGTGTATGCGTTCCTATTATTATATTTGATATACCATTTTTAATTCTCTCATAGGCAGCATCTTTTTCTTTTTTACTCATGCTCCCAACCAATAATTCAACTTTTATTCCATAATTATCAAATAGACTAACAATATTATTATAATGTTGCTTTGCAAGTACCTCGGTTGGTACCATTAAAGCACTTTGATATCCTGATAAAAAAAGTGCATACATTGAAACTACCGCCACTATAGTTTTACCTGAACCCACATCTCCTTCAAGTAGTCTATTCATTCTTCTTTCACTATCTAAATCAGTAAATATTAAATCAAGTGCATTTAACTGATCTTCAGTTAATTTAAATGGTAAGTTTGCTATAAATTGATTTATTTTATCTCTATCAATGTTTTTTTTATAACCGATATTTAAATTATTATTATTTCTCTTAAGTGCATTTATTTTTAACATAAACAAAAATAGTTCTTCATACTTACACCTATTTATTGCTACATTTAAAGTACTTATTTTATCTGGATTATGAATTATTTTTAATGCATCTATTTTATTCATATAGTTGTATTTTTCAATAAATTTTCTAGGTATATAATCCACTATATCACTATCTATAAGTGCGCTATTGATTATTTTATTTATAGATTTATTATTAATTCCTTTAACTAGATGATAGATTGGTTCAATTATAGTCTCGTCATATAGATTAATCAATCTTATATCTGATGCAACTATAGTATTCGTTTTATTATTGTACTTTCCTATAACTGTTACACATTTTCCAACATCTAAATTATTTTTCAAAAATACTCTATTAAAAACAACTACATTTATTAATTTATTATCTTTGTTCATCTTAAAAGAAAGTCTATTCATTTTTTTAAAATAATTTGACACTGGCATAGTTTCTATAATACCTGAAACAATCACATTTTCATCATCAAGTGTAGTTTGCTTTAAAACTTGATATCTAAATGGATAATGTTCAACTAATTCTTCTATATTATATATATTTAATTTATGTAATAAATCAATTTTTGTTTTTCCAATACCTTTAATATTTATTAATTGCATCATATATTAGTCCTTTCTAAAATAATTATAACATAATTTAAAAAAACTCTTGACAAAATACACCAAAATAAGTAATATAAATGCTACCAATTCCCAAATGGCGAATTGGTGCTAGTATCACACTAGCCAACCCCTTTTTATTCTTTTTTATGAAGTC
>ONTJ01000025.1 GCA_900320735.1 uncultured Eubacteriales bacterium | reverse complement strand
TTTTTTCTTTATTTTTTCTTCCAAATATTCCATTATTTTCTAAAATATCATTTACTAAAATACTATCATTACTTGAAAGATTAGTTTTCTTTTCTATTTCTTTTATAAATTGTGTTTTATTCATTTTCTTCTTCTCCATATATTTTTCCTTTAGAATCAAGTTGTATTTCATATCCATATTCAAATATAAGCGACATTGAATATAAGAACAATATTTCAACTATATTGAACATATTAACATCAAAATCTATATCATTTTTCACAGGTATATTCAAAACTGTTTGACCCGCTATTGATAAAATGATACAAACAATCATTAATTTTGACATTTTCTTAATGTGATTGACATTATCTAGAGTAAATGGTGTATCACCCTTATTTATATTGCTAAATAATAATTCTAGATGTTTAAGTATCTTAATTAATATAATTAAAAATGCTAGTAAAATTGCAAATCCAAGTTCAAAAAGCCCTATTATTACTGGTTTTGAATATTCTTCTAATGAATCAATTAGTTTAATTGCATCGTTATTTTTGATATTAGATGCAACTATTATATTGTTAACCCTAACATCTATTTGATTGTCATATTGAACTATTGTTACGTGATTATTATTTGATACTAATCTACCATCTTTAACATCTATAATAGAAAATGTTATTGGAATAAGTATCATAGCAAGTATTACAAATGTTGTTGCTACTCGAATAACAATACCTGAAATTTTACCTATTAAAGATAAAATATTACTTATATTTTTCATTTTTATTTGTTTTTCTTTTTTAAATTTGACTACACTCATTTTTACATCTTCATCTAATGAATCTAGATCAATCATATTGTCATTTACTAAATCATTTATATTACAATGAAATATTTTACAAAGTTCAAGTATATTATTCATCTCAGGATAGGATTCCCCAGTTTCCCATTTACTTACACTTTGTCTTGACACATTAACTTTTTGCGCTAAGGTTTCTTGTGATATATTTCTTGATTTTCTTAAATTTCGTAGATTATCTCCAAATTTCATTAGATTTTTCTCCTTTCTGGGATTAATTTTATTGTAAATGTAGTCACATTTCTATCAACTTTCAGTTGCATTTATGAGATGCACGTAAAAGTTTACATTAAACAATTTTTTTATTGATACTATAAAAATACATAAGAAGTGTACACGAAATCAAAATTCCACCAATTATGTCACTTATCCAGTGTACTCCAGATACTAATCTTCCTACAAGTACAAGTAACATCAATATTGTAGTTATCAAATTAACTTTATGAACATATTTTATATTAATATATTTTTTGCTTATTATTATGGACGACATGCACACGCAAAGCGCAAGCATTGTATGACTAGATGGAAAAGATGCTTCTAACTTTCCATCAATTAATATAGGTCTATAGTTTATTATAAATTTTTCAAAGAATACATATATTCCTATTAACACTACATATAATACTCCTAATAATAATAATCTTTTATCTACTTTAAAAATACTTTTTCTTTTTATAAATTGATATAATCCTATTAATCCATAGAATAATACTATTATAAATATGATGTAACCTAATACTTCAGTAATTTTGTATATTGTCATATTTGAATGCACTATATTCCTAAATCCTTCATTTAATTTCGATAATCCAACTTTTGAATTATTTGGACCTATACTACTTACATCAATAGTCTTTACCACATAAATATAAACTATTGATAATATTGTTAATAATATTGATATAATTATATTTTTCTTATTTTTCATTTTACTACCTCTAATCTACACTATAAGTATAACATATCATTAAACTAATTTAAACTACTTAACCCAATATTACATCTAAAATCATCATAATAATAAATCCAATTGTAAATCCTATTACATCTAAATTATATTTATCATCTCTAGACTCTGGGATTAGTTCTTTTATTACAACATACATCATTGCTCCTGCGGCAAAGGAAAGTAAATATGGGAGTATTGGCACTATTAAATTTATTAATAAGATTGTAATAAAACCGAATAATGGTTCAACAATTCCAGATAGCATTCCTACCAAGAATGACTTTCCCTTAGAATAGCCTCTACTTTTAAGTGGCATAGATATTATTGCACCTTCTGGTATATTTTGAATAGCTATACCTAATGCTAGTGCAAATGCTATCGCATATGTCATAGAAGTAGTACCTGATATAGATGCAGCATAAGCAACACCTACAGCCATGCCCTCAGGTATATTATGAAGTGTAATTGCAAATATCATCATGGACTTTTTGTTTGAGTTAATTCTATTTACTACAGTATTAATTATAATCAAAAATATAATTCCAATTACAAAACCTATGACTGCAGGGATACATGTATTGCTCATTTCAATAGATGGTAATATAAGTGACCAAATAGAAGCTGCCACCATGACGCCAGATGCAAAACTAAGAAGTAATTTTTCCATTAAGTTATTAATTTTATTTTTCATAAAAACTACCATTAAGGAACCTATAGTCGTTCCTATAAATGGTATTAATAATCCTATAAAAGTTTGCATTTTATCACCTCTCAAAACATTATCTGCTATTTTATAATATTCTGAAAGTAATTTTTTGATAAAAAAAAGAATAATAAATTATTCTTTCATTTCTTTTATAGCAATTGTAGCAGCTATACTTCCATCGCTCACTGCTGTCGTAAGTTGTCTTAAATCTTTAACTCTAGCATCACCCGCAACATATATTCCTTTTGTTTTTGTGTGTACATTATCCTTTGAAATAATATATCCTGTCTTATCAATATTAACTACATTGTAAAACATCTGATTATTTGGTTCCCTACCAATTGCTATAAATAATCCATCTACATTAATAGTTTTCTCTTCATTATCTTTATTTTTTATAGAAATACTTTCTAATTTATCTACACCATTTATAGATATGATTACACTATTAAAGATATATTCAACATTATCTTTATTGTTAAGTTCATCTATATATTTTTTATCACCAGTAAACTTATCCCTTCTATGAATAACATATACTTTAGATGCTATATTTGATAAATAAAGTGCATCTTCTAATGCAGTATTACCTCCACCATTAATCGCAACTATTTTATCTTTATAAAAATTGCCATCACATGTTGCACAATATGATATTCCGCTTCCTATAAATTTATCTTCATTTTTTATATTTAATTTTCTGTTTTTAGAACCAGTTGCAATTATCACTGATTTTGCACTATATGTATTTTTATTTGTAACAACGGTCTTATCTTTTTCTATTCTAATAACTGTTTCAAATTTGATTTCAGCTCCTAATTTTAAAACTTGATTATATAAGTTAGTAGCAAAATCAAAACCACTAATAAATTCAATCCCAGGATAATTTTCTACTCTACTCGAATTGGTTATTTGCCCACCATACGTATTTGCTTCGAGTACAAGTACTTTTTTATTTGCTCTTCTAGCATAAAGTGCACTTGTTAAACCTGCTGGTCCTGCACCAACAATAATAATATCATACATAATTGCATCCTCCTTATATAACTTATTTTATAAAAATTAATTTAATTAGTCAACAAAATAAAAATAACTAGAAAATATCTAGTTATTTCCCTGTACTTTTTGTAAAGTTTGTTTGATATTATTTAAATCTACATTTTCTATATTATAAAAACCATATTTTTTCATTATGTCATATGTATCTGCTTGATGTGTCATTGTTTCACTTAGACCATGTTTAAGCAAATCTCTTATATCTTTATTAGAACTTTCTAGTGTCCCATGAACGTATACTTCTACTGTACTTTTTAATATTAACAAATAATTTTCAATTAATATCTTATTATTCATTTGATTTCTCCTTTAATTTATTTATTAATTCTTCTTTCATTTGTTCATGTGAGTTTACTTCACTTTCTAAAAAAGATATCAATCCTTCATCATCAAGTTTTTCAATAATTTCATTACATATAGAAATAATACTTATCTCGTGTCCTATTGCATCTTCCATATAGGATAGTTCCTTTTGTGTCATTATAATTCTCCTTTCTATATTAATATGTACAATTAAAAAAAATATATAATAAAAAAAACTAACTATTTCTAGTTAGCATTCTTTTTCTTTTGAACATGTTGTTTTACTGTCAAGCACACACTTAATCAAACATTTAAATTCATTATATGTTTCTTTTTTCATTTTATCAGTTAACTTCATATATGCGTCATTTTGTTTTTTACTTATCCCTGTGGTTAACTTAGTTGGTGTACCATTTACTACTGAAACTACATTTGGTGCATATATTCTTTTTTCATCATATTTAACTAAATTACCATCTTTATCATATAATTTATAATCTGATAAAACATCTTTAAAATAATCTAATAACTTATAATAATCATTTGATCCTTTTTTATCTTCTTTTACATTTCCATCTTTATCAACTGATAAAGTATCTCTTATATTTAATACATCTACATAATAAATTTTGTCAAGGCCTAAATCATTAGAAACTTTTATTAATGTCTCTATTATACTTCTACACCAAGGGCATTTTGAAAAGCCAAAATATACTACAAAACTTTCATTATTATCCATCATAGTTATTATATCTTCTGCATTTTTATATATAAGAGGATTATTTTGATTGATTTTAACAGTTCTTACTTTCTTATCATTTATTGTTTTTCCATTTAAGCTTTCATAATCTTGTTTGAACTTTAATGCATCAGGATTGTTTACATTACCTGAACAACCTGTTACAATGGCAATACTTAAAAATATTATTAATACGGATAATATTTTAGTTTTCATTTTTCTTAACCTTTTTTCCTTCAAGCTTACTTATTCTATTTTCTAAATCTAATCTTTTTTTACTATCGTATACAGCAACTGCTGCAACTATTGCTATCGTAAATATTACATTAAATGCTACAATGCTAAAGCTTGAGCTAGAATTCTTATCTTTATTTTCACCATTATTTTTTGTATATTCTTTTATTGCGTCATATCTATTAGATTTTTTAGTTTCGTATAATTTTTTTATTTGATTTTTAATATCTTCATCATAACTTTCTGAATAACCAGCAAATACCTTATCACCAATAATTATGTATGGAACTCCTCCTGCTTCCTTATTTAAATATTTTGAAACACCTTCCATTAATGATGCATTGTCTTGATTATACCAAACTTCATATGATTCTAATTTAAAATATTTACCATATTCTTCAGTAATACTATTTAAGAATGTTAAAAATTTACGACAATATCCGCATCCTTTTCCTCTAAATAAATAAATTGTAATTTGATTATCATTTTCAGAATAATTATCAAATTCTTGTGCTATTTCTTCATCCTTTAATGCTTCTGTTAGATTCAATGTTTCGTATTTTTTTTCATCTGCTTTTACATTAAATGGAATGAATAATAAACATATCATTATAGTTATAAATATCTTTTTCATTTTCCTACTTCCTTTCATCTTATAACAAAATAATTATAACATAGATTAAAAAAATAAATCAATATATGATTTATTTTTAATTATTCTTTATTTTTAATTTAAAACTATACCCATCACTTGTCCATATTTTAAATTCATCATTTTCATATTTTACGTGATTTATTTGAGAACTGTTTATTATTTTTATGTATTCTTCTATTGTAATTATATTATTTTTTATTTTTAATAATTCCTTTATCTCGTCACTATACATTAATATCACGCCTTAATCTTTATCATATATTTTTTTACTATAAACTAAACTTCCAAACTTAGCATATTCTTCAATTGCATCTAAGATTATATCAAAAGTTAATTCTCTTTTGTCTGAAACATCAAATTTACTAATTGAACATTCGTCAAAACTATTACTTATTTTATCATTTTCATCTAAATATTCTTTTATTTTATCTTGTAATAATTCATCAGATAAATATCTAGTCCAATCATATGGACTATCAAATTTTCTCATATTTTCGAAGAATTGATCTTGTGTTATCTCATTATAAACAAGTCCTATAACTGTATTTTTTTCCATATCTAAATTAGAAATTATTTTCTCTACATTAGGAACATTTCCTTCAATTACATATTTTTTATCGTTATAAAAATTACTATCACTTGATAACCTCTTAATGTATTCATTAATAAAATTAGTGATATATTCATCATAATTTTCATCATCATCATTTTTTGGAAATATTTCTTCAAAAGTATCAATGATGTTATCGATATTAATTAAACTATATCCATATTTGTTACTAATCATTCTAGCAAGTGTTGATTTTCCACTTCTCCTTGAGCCAAGTATTATAATATTTTTATACATAATAAACCTCCCCGTTTTTTGTACCTATATTATATAATTTTTACAATAAAATTGTAAATATTATTCTTTATTTTTATCATATTTTTCTTTTTGTCTTAAATTTGCGATTAGTATTATAAAATTACACGATAGTAAAACTATCCAAAAAATTATACTATCTCCTTTTGTGACTATTTCAAATATTAAACAAAATATACAAAGTATTATGCCTATTAGTGATAATATTACATTGTATCTTATTTGTGAATTTATATCTTTTTTCATATTTACTCCTTATAATATATGTCAATATCGACATCTCCTGTTATTCCATCTATTCTACCTGTATTTCCCATTTGCCACATTATATATTTTCCTTCATAATTTGTCTCATTTGTATAATGTGCAAGCCATACATCATATTTATCATTAAACATCCATATTTTTTCTAAATAATTTTTGCTACTATATAGCATCGCTTTATAACCATGTTTTTCTATTTCATTTTTAAATGAAATAAAACTATTAGTCAAATCATATGTGCTTATCTTATAGCTTCTAAATTTACTCCAATTTTCCCAGTCAAACGCTATTGGAAAATCTAATTTTTGTTTATCTAATATTTTAATTACCCATTTAGCATGTTCTTTAGAGATTTTTGCAGTAATCGCAGATGTATAAACATATACTCCTACCTTTAAACCAGCTTCTTTAGCTAACTTTATATTTTTTTCATAAAAGCTATCTGGATCTATAGTTTTATCTATATCAGAATTTACACCAAGTCTTATTATTACAAACTCACATCCAGCTTCTTTTACTTTTTTAAAATCTATATTTTGCTGCCAATACGATACATCTATTCCTATCATGGTGTCTTTAGTTTTATATTTACTTATTGCTTTACTAAAAGGAATTCTATCCATTTGATAATTATTTGATGTATTATTTGATTTATAGTCTTTATCCTTAACAGACAAAACAAATTCTCTTTCATTTTTATTATTTTCTTTATCTTTTAATACATATTTTAATTTATATTCACCTACAGTGTTTATATCATAATTACCTTCTATCGAACATTTTACATCATTATCGTAGTTGTCTGCAAAATTTAAGTTATCACAAAGGTTAATGTCATCACCCACAGTTATTATCCTATATTCACTTGCAGATAAAAATATTGGTTCCTTCATATCTTTAATAAAGTACTCTATATTATATTTATATTTTCTTTTTTTATATTCATATTTTATAGTCTTCGCAAACTCACCTAATTTATTAGTATTGATTTTCTCATTTTTATTTAATATTTTCACATTACTTTTCTTTATTAAATCATTAATAATTATGTTTTGATCATACACTTCAAATATATTAGAGTTTAGTTTAATATATACATCTTCTGGCATTTTATATTCATCATATTTACAACTACACATAAATAATATTATTACAATCATTATTACTTTTTTCATAAATCACCTAATTTTATAATTTTCTAAAAGTTCTTCTTTCTTCATCGAACACACTATCGACGGGTTTGTAATCTTCTAATTTTTTCATAATCGAATTCATTATGAATATGAGTGAATCTACATTGTCAATATTCTCTGCAAATTTAGATAAAGCAGTAAGTACATATGACATAGTAACACTGCTATCTACATTGTCAAGTTCCATCAAGAATTTTTCTTTGTTTTTTTCAGTAGAATCATCAATATATTTTTTACTTAAAATAAGTAGAGATATTTCTCCTTCCATATTCACACCTCTTAATTACAATTTTATCATAAATTATATATTTGTGTATTCTTTTAAATATCTATTTACACTTATATTCATATTATCTAGTTTTAATTTTTTTAATAGATCAACTGTAGTAATTCTGTTGTCTAATACCCTATTAACATGCTTTAATATTAATTTCGGATTTTCTTTGTATTCTGAATATAAATTTACTGCATAATAATAATTTAAGAAATATTTCCCATACGAATCGCATATATATTTATATACTTCATCTTCTTCTATATTATATCTTTTAATGCAATAATCCCATGCCATTTTATCGCTCCAAAACATATAAAGTCTTGCTTGTTTCCATTTTTCATGTATGTCACCCACTTTATTATTTGCCACTAAAATTTCATAAAATAATGATATAACTTCAGAATATACACTTTTAAATTCATCATATTTTACATCTTTTAATGTATGTATATATTCATGTGATATCCATATAGGTGATAATTCATTTAATGTAGGAGGTACTATTATGTAACACCCTACTGCTTTTTTTGATGTTAATAGTTGTTTTTTTTTATTATATCTATTTAATATAGCTGTCGAAAAATTGTATTCATCATTAGTAGTATTGATTACAAACATTTTTTCAGTAAGTCTTTGTCTATAATCTTTATTCAATAAACTAATATCGTTAAGTGATTCTAATTTACATTTTTCTAAAGTTAATCTTTCATTGCATATAGGTTTTTGTATTTCAGATAAACTATCATAAACTATTTTCATTATTTCATAATCTTTGACATCTGGAATATCAAAATTAAGTTTTTCTAGCAACTCCTTTTCTCTTCTAAAATAATTTAATATTTCTTTAGTCATTTTATACTCCTAAATAATTTTATTTAAAAATTTTTTTAATTATAGCATTTAATATTCTATTTAATAATTTATCTGTAGTTTTATTAAATATTTTTCTTTTTATCTTACTCTGAGTTGAATTTCTTTTTTCCCTTTCTTCTTTTGATTTTTGTCTTTCTTTTTCTTTTGCAAGTTTTTCTTCCTCTTTTATTTTTTTGAGTTCTTCTTCTTTAATCTTCTTTTCTTCATTTATTTTAGATACTTCTTCATATGCCGAGTATCTATCTTCATCTTTGTCATACTTACCTGCATAAATGGATGAATTTATTACTCTATTATATGTTGATGTATCTATAGTTCCAATTTTACTTTGTGGTGGCAATATTGTAACCTTTTGTACTATTTCTGGTTCACCTTGTTCATTTTGAAAACTAACTAGTGCTTCGCCTGTACCAAGTTCAAGTATTGTTTTTTCAGTATTAAACTTTGGATTTTCCCTAAATGCATCTGCAGCTGTCTTAACTACTTTTAGTTCAGCAGGTGTATATGCTCTAAGTGTATGCTGTACTCTATTTCCAAGTTGAGCAATTATGTGATTTGGTATATCTGTTGGTTTTTGTGATACAAAATAAAGCCCTATTCCTCTTGATCTTATTAATTTTACTATTTGTGTTATTCTCTTCAATCTATAACCTGGCATTTCGTTAAATAATAAATGTGCCTCATCAAAGAAGAATACTATTTTTGGTTTATCAAGATCTCCTACTTCAGGCATTTTAGTATATAGTTCAATTAAAAGCCATAACATAAATGAAGCATAAAGATCTGGGCTATTAAATAATTTTACTGCATTAAGTATATTTATTACACCTCTTCCATCACTATTTATTGATATTAAATCATTTATATCAAGAGATGGTAAACCAAAAAATTTATCTAATCCTTGATTTTCAAGAGACAGTAAACTTCTTTGTATAACACCTATACTTTGAGAAGTTATATTGCCATATTTTGTAATATAATCATTCTTGTTATCCGCAACATATTGAAGAAAAATTTTTAAATCTTTTAGATCATCTAGATTTCTATTTTCATCTTCTGCTATTTTAAATACTATATCTAGGTTACCTTCTTGTGCCTCACTAAGGCCAAGCATAATCGATAATATATCAGGTCCAATTGAAGAAACAGTTGTTCTTATTGGATGACCAAACTCCCTAAATAAATCCCAAAATCTTACTGGATAAGACTTAAATTCAAAATCTTTTATATCCAAATTTTCTAATCTTTTTGCAATAGATTCATTATTTTCACCTTCAAGTACACATCCAGCTAAATCACCTTTTACATCAGAAAAGAATACTGGAACTCCCGCATCTGAAAAACTCTCAGCCATTACTTTTAAAGTTATTGTCTTACCAGAACCAGATGCTCCTGTTATAAGACCATGTCTATTTGCCATATTTAAAAGTATATTTGCTTGTGCATTTTTATTTTTTCCAATTAATATTTTATTATCTTTAAGCATAATACACCTCCTATTTATATAAATTATAACATAAAAAAACAGATTTTAAATCTGTTTTTTATTTACGTATTTGTCCTATTATGAATGTACATTTATTAGTAGTATTTGAGAATGTTCCAATTAAATATTCTCCATTTTTATTAACCCAAATATATTTGTTGCTAGATGAACTCATATAAGTTAATGTTCCATCTACTCCACCAACTTTTGACTTGAATTCATCATATGTTAATGAACTTCCTGATTTTAGTGCTGATTGAATTTCACTATATTTAGTTAAGTCAACTTTCTTATTTTTTAGAGAATCTCTATTATATTTTGTGTCAATTGTAGCTTTATCTGAAGAATAATATGTTGCTGTTAATGATTCAGTATTAGAAAATTCCCAAGTATATTCATTATACTTTTCATTTGTTAATTTTCCTTCAAAACCTATTATTTTATTTATTTGTTCTACAGTACTCTCAGGTTTAATTTTTTTAAGACATTCAAATACTGTACAATTTGATTTTTTAGTACTCTTTTCTTGAGCTTCTTTACTGTTTGGTGCTACATAATTTTCATCTGATTTTTTTCCACATCCTACTACCATAAATACGGATATTAGACATAATACTACTGTTATAATTTTTTTCATTTTTACATCTCCTCCTATAAGATTTTAACATAATTACAAAATATATACAACACTAAATTATCTAAATAATTTGGTAAATGTATTTGGGCCACATATACCGTCTACTATAAGTTTATTATTTTTTTGAAACGACATTACTTTTGATTTAGTATCTGGGCCAAATGATCCATCCAATTGTAAAACATAACCTTTTATTGTAAGCATTGCTTGCATAAGCCATGTAATATTACCTTTATTACCTTTTTTTAAGTTAGGACATGCTTTTTTTGTTTTTGGACCAAATGATCCATCTATTTGTAAATTCGTATGTAATTGTTTGTTGAATTCTGTTTGAAGTGCCATTATCATATGTTTTCTAGTTATTGGTCCTGCACTGCCATCAACTGTAAGATTATAATCATATTTTCGGTTTAGTGTACTTTGTATTTCTTTTATTACATTTTTGTCATCATAACTATTTGGATTATAAATGAATCCTTGAAAATAATAACTATTTCCTATATTATACGGATACTTTACAGTAACCAAATAAAATCTAGAACCATTATACGCACTATTAGATATTGTTATTGAGCCATCTGGATTTATCTTTTCAACTATTCCTACGTGTCCTTCGCCATCATTGTTATTCCTATCACTACCTTTCCTATAACATATTACTGAACCTAACTTCGGAGTTTGACCTCGCTTATATCCATCATTATAAGACCACCATCTCTCTGCATTGCCTTTACTTAAATTTGGATACTTACCTAATAATTCTCTAAATCTACCCCATGCATAACCTACGCAATTAGGTAAACAAGAACCATCTTTGGTAATTCTAATACAATAATTATACCCTCCATTTTCATGATATATATAATTCTTATTATCACTAGATGGTGATGTTAATCTAGGTACATAGTCCATATCAATCTGTATCCTCAATTATTTGTACAATTACATTTTTATCTTTAATAGCTTCCTCTAAAAAATCATCATTCTTAATCATTTTATACCCCTTTTCTGATTTATTATATTTAATATATTAAATTTTGAATGTGCTAGAGTATAAAAAAAGATTGATTAAATCAATCTTAAACTCCCATCGTAAGTGTTTCTGGTAGAGTTGAACCACCATCGATAACTATAGAATCAGCAGTTATATAACTTGATTCATCTGAAGCTAAAAATGCTGCAAGCTCTCCAAGTTCTTTAATTGTGCCCATTCTTTTCATTGGAATAGCATCTTCTATACCCTTTATTATTTCTTCTGGATTATTCGGATTTGAAATTTTAGCCATATTATCTACCATAGGTGTTCTTATGTAACCTGGCATAATAGCATTAACTCTAATATTATTATCAACTACTTCTCTAGCAAGTCCCTTCGTAAATCCTATAAGTGCAGCTTTTGTAGTGGCATATGCTACTTCACCAGAATCTGCAACCATTGCTCCTGTTACTGACGATAAATTAATTATGGAACCATAATTATTTTTTATCATGTATGGTAATACTTGTTTTGTTACATTCCATGTTCCCTTTATATTTATATCAAAATGATAATCTCTAAGTTCATCATCCATATTCATAAATGTTTCAAGGCTACATACTCCTGCATTATTTACAAGTATATCTATTTTTCCAAATTTTTCTATTGTCTTATCGACTGCGTCTTTAACTTTTTCTTTATCTCTTATATCAAGTTTAAATCCTATTATATTATCATTATTTATAACATTATATATTTCATCAGAGTAATCTAATATGCTTACTTTAGCACCATATTTTATAAATGTATCTACTATACCTTTACCATTTCCCATCGCACCACCTGTGATGATTGCCACTTTTCCTTCTAATTTCATTTACTTTCACCTCTATTATTAATTATATCATAAATATTTATTAATAACCTAATTCTTTTAACCAAATAATAAT
Organism: uncultured Eubacteriales bacterium; assembly: GCA_900320735.1. Classification (GTDB taxonomy): domain Bacteria; phylum Bacillota_I; class Bacilli_A; order RF39; family UBA660; genus CAG-433. The sequence continues at coordinate 27,161 of ONTJ01000025.1, read as the reverse complement.
ATCATGAATATTTTCTTTACTGAATGAATTTATATTAATATTCGAACTTTTTAATATATTATTATAATCTACTGCATTATTTATATTATCTATATTAATTAATATTATATTTTTATCCAATATATTATTTAAAAATGTATAGAAGTTATCATCTATAGTTTTGAAAATTATAACTATAGTATCATAATCATGAAAATTATTTAATTTATTATTATTTAGTTCAAATAAATCTGATTGTAAATATTCTCTTATATAATTAGAAATCTTTATTGTATCATCATCATATATATATGTAACTAATATTTTTTTATTTTCTATATTTGCAACACTTTTAGTTATATCTCCTGTAGTTTTTGTACTCACTGTTAAATATACGAAAATTACAAGTGATAGTAAGACCTCTATTAATAATGATATAATTACTTTTCTTTCCATATGCACTCTCCTTTATTTTAATATAGAGCTAGTGAAGCATAAAAAAAATCGAATTGTGTAATTCGATTTAAAAATTATTTTAATTTTTTTATTATTTCTTCTAATGAATTTTTTTCATTTTCTAATTTTCTTTTTTCTTCTAAAACTAAATTTTCAGGAGCATTTTTTACATATCCTTCATTTGATAATAGTTTTTCTCTCCTTGAAATTGAATTTTCTAATCTTTCTTTTTCCTTAGTTAATTCTTCAGTTAATTTATTTTTATCTTCTAAACTTTCTTTATAATAGTATGTCAATGCTATATCAAGTTCATTTGTCTTTTGATTAATAACTAAAGTTTTATATTCATCTATATCTCCATTAAAAATGTTTTCATCATTTAATTTTAATGACTTTTCAATTATAAATTTGATATCCTCATTTTTTAAATTAAATATATATTTATTATCTTTTTTAATATTGTTATCTTTTTTTGCTATTCTTGCTTTTGTTATAAAACTTCTTGTTTCTTCCATCAAATTAATTGTTTCATTAAATACCATTTTTTTGTCGTACTTAGGATAAGAAGATATCATTATAGATTCACTATCTTTTATAGGTAAATCACCATATATTTCTTCTGTTACAAATGGCATAAATGGATGAAGTAATTTAAGTATACAAGTCAAAGTATAAATTAAAGTACTCTTTGTTGATATATTGTCACTAGTGAATTTAGAAAATTCTATATATCCATCACAAAAATCTTCCCAAATAAATTTATAAAGTTCAGCTCCTGCATTGTTGAATTCATATTTATCCATATTTTTTCTAACTATTCTAATTGTTTCATTTACCCTAGTTAATATCCACTTATCTGCAAATGTTAAATTAGAAAAATCAAGTTCTTTTAAATTTTCAGTATTCATTAAAGTAAATCTTGATGCATTATATATTTTATTAATAAAATTCCATGCTGATTTTACTTTTTCTTCATCATATCTTAGATCTTGACCAGGCGCTGAATTAGTAGTTAAGAAAAATCTAAGTGAGTCACATCCATATTCGTTTATAACATCCATAGGATCTACACCATTACCTAAAGATTTACTCATCTTTCTTCCTTGTTTATCTCTTATAAGACCATGTATTAAGCAATCTTTAAATGGTATTTTACCAGTTAAATTAAGTGATTGAAATATCATTCTAGATGCCCAGAAAAATATAATGTCATATCCTGTAACTAAACAATCATTTGGAAAATATCTATCCATTAGTTCATTGTTAGTTGGCCATTTAAGTGTCGAAAAAGGCCAAAGTGCGCTTGAAAACCAAGTATCAAGTACATCAGGATCTTGAATCCAACCTTCTCCTGGAGAATCAACTTGAACAACCATTTGTCCATCTTTGTACCAAGCTGGTATTCTAATACCCCACCAAAGTTGTCTTGATATACACCAATCATAACAATCTCTCATCCAATTTTCTAATATTTTTTCAAACCTTTTTGGAACAAAATTTACTTTTTCATCAGTCTTTTGTATTTCTAATACTCGATCAGCAAGTGGTCTCATCTTAACAAACCATTGCTCTGATAGATATGGTTCAATCATTACATCAGTTCTCTCAGAATGTCCTACATTATGAATTATTTTTTCAATATCAATAAGTAAGCCTTGTTTTTTTAGATCATCTACTAATTTATCTCTGCATTCGAACCTGTCCATACCTTGATATTTACCAGTAAGTTCATTCATATGTGCAGTTTCATCCATAATAACAATTCTTTCTAGATTATGTCTATTACCTACTTCAAAGTCATTTGGATCATGAGCTGGAGTAATTTTAACTACACCTGTTCCTTTTTCCATATCAGCATGTTCATCACCAATAATTGGTATTAATTTATTTACTATTGGAAGTATAACATTTTTACCAATTAATTTATTATATCTCTCATCATTAGGATTTACTGCAACCGCGGTATCACCAAATAAAGTTTCTGGTCTTGTAGTAGCAACATCAAGATATTCATCTGTTTCTTCTATAAAATATTTTATGTGATAGAATGCACCTTCAACATCTTTATATATAACTTCTTCATTAGAAAGTGCAGTTTTAGCTTCAGGATCCCAGTTAATTATTTTCTTACCTTTATAAATAAGTCCATCATTATACATCTTTATAAACGCACTATTAACTGCCTGTGTTGATACTTCATCTAGTGTGAATCTCTCTTTTGAATAATCTAGACTTATACCAAGTTTAGCCCATTGTGATCTTATATTTTCAGCATATTCATTTTTCCAATCCCAGGCCTTTTCTAGAAATTTTTCTCTTCCTAATTCGTACTTATTAATTCCTTGTTCTCTTAATCTTTGAACTACCTTTGCTTCTGTCGCAATTGCAGCATGATCCATACCAGGAAGCCATAAAACATCATATCCATCCATTCTTTTATATCTTGCAATGATATCTTGAATAGTTACATCCCAAGCATGTCCTAAATGAAGTTTACCTGTTACATTTGGTGGAGGTAAAACCATTGAATATGGAGTCTTAGTCTTATCACCAGATAAAAAATAATTTTTATCAAGCCATGCTTTATATTTTCCTTCTTCAGTTTTTATGTGATCATATTTAGTATCTAACACATTAACACATCCTTTCTTAATAAAAAAAGACAAGTCATCCTAAAAAGGACGAACTTGCCGTGGTACCACCTTTATTCGCAGTATTTCTACTACCTTAAAGTCTTAATGCGACTAACAGTATATTCTACTACTATTTCAAATATACAACTTGCAAGCTACCTTCAATTATATTTATTTACAAATTTTCACCACACATTTGCTCTCTATAAAATAAATTATAATTTACTCCTCTTGGTCTTTGTTTTTTACAATATAAATTATATTCATATAACTAATTTTTGTCAATGTTTTTTAATATAGGCATAGCTGAAATTTTATTTACATCTAAAATTGTTTTATTACTCATCTCTCTCATTTTTACCTTTAAATTATTATCTTTAATATGCTTTGCAGTTTTAAGTAGTATATTATATTTATCAATTAAATCACTATAAAATTTATCATCTTTATTTTTAGTTTTTTCAATCAATTTGATCAATCTAAAATCTACTGCTTTTATTTTTGAAACTTTTATATCGTTGTATGATATATATTCATTACCGTAATGTTCAGTATGTCTAATTGCTTTTATTTTGGACGATATTATAAAATCAATATAATTTGGATTTTTTGGATTATATTCTTCCTCGTCTGGGTATAAATCACAAAGTCCGGTTGCGGATAGTGATATACCTTCAATACCATTTATATGTGATGTTGTATCATCTAACAATTTTAATCTATTATTAGAAATATTACTTATATTTAGATCGTTTTGAGTCTTTATTGATAATATTCCATGATTCAATATAGATAAAGCACAATTATAGTCTGTATTGTGATGATACCTATCATAATTAGATTCATTACTATTTATTATATTTTTCTTAAGTGATGCCATTATATATCTTTCTAGTTGAAAATTATCCATTGTATCCCCCTACTTTTTTACTAATTTTTAAATTTCATTGTTTCAAATTTATAATATTTATTACTATAGGATTAAAATATAAAAATATTACATTCATATAGTCACTTTTTCATAATTAATTTAAAAAATCGAACCATAGGTTCGACTCATCGACTTTTGGTAGCGACGGGGGGATTCGAACCCTCGACCCTTCGGGTATGAACCGAATGCTCTAGCCAACTGAGCTACATCGCCATTTGAATTAAGCAATATGATTATATCAAAATTATTTTATTAGAGCAATAGTTTTTTTAAAAAAATATAGTCATATTGCTTATTTTGTATTATAAATCAATTATTTCTTGTTCAAGAATTAAATTAATTTCATATTTTTCTTTTACTCTTATTTTTACATAATTTATTAAATTAATTATATCGTCACTTGTTGCATTATTATAATTAATAATAAAATTAGCATGTTTTTCTGAAACCATCGCACCATTTATACACTTACCCTTTAATCCTGTTTGTTCAATTAAATACCCAGCTGGAACAAATCCATCAGCATTAACTGGTAAATTATATTTTTTAAACACATCACTATAATCTTTTATATGAGGATTTCTAAAAGTACTCCCTGCAGATGGATAATCAAGTGGCTGTGTTTCTACCCTTCTTTTTAGTCTATCTTTTACTAATTCTTTCATTTCATTTATGTCTTTTTTTTCTATTTTAAATCGAGCTAACAGTATAATACAATCTTTATTTTCTTTAAATGAACTATTTCTATAATTAAAACTTATATCATCTTTTTTTAAGGTAATTATCTTGCCATCTTTATAAACAGTCACATCGATTAGATTATCACTTATTTGTTTCTTATATGCACCTGCATTATTATAGATAGACGCTCCAATAAAACCTGGAAGTCCTGTACACCATTCAAAACCACTGTATCCCATATTTATTAGTTTGCTCGATATCAAAGGCAAATATACACCACATTCACAATTTAATATTGATTTTTCTTCATCTATTTCATATTTTTTTAATAAGTCTAATCTTATAATTGCACCATCAAAATAATTATTTTTAAATATTATATTTGATCCATTTCCCATTATAAAGTATTTAATATTTTTTTCAGTCAAATATTTTATTAAACAAATTAAGTTATCTATAGTATCTGGCATAATTAAATACTTACATATTGATTGTATTTTATATGTATTATATTTTTTTAAATCAACATTTTCATTTACTAAACCATATTTATCCACATGAATCACCTATAATATGATATTAACACAATTATAAAAAAATAACAATCAACACTATAGTTGATTGTTACTAATTATATTTTCAATTATTTTTTTATTTTCTTTTATTCTTTCTTCGTTTGGAGATATTTCTAAAGCCTTATCTATGTATTTTATTGATAGCTCATAATTTTTGTCATAATAATAACATATTGATAATAAATCATATATAGTATGATCATAGCTAAAAGGTTCATTTATATATGTTTTTGTATTTTTTTCTAATTTTAATGCTTCTAAACAATATTTTTTTACACCATCATAATTTTCTAATCTATATTCTAGTATAGCTCTTTCTACAAAAGGGTCTCTAAGGTATGGTGCTTCCAAAATTGCCTTATCAAGCCACATCTTTGCCTCATCATATCTATTCAAATTTATATAACATCTTGATATAAATCTCATCGATGCACATCTTTCATCCTTCCAAGTTGCCTTTGGCATATTCAGGTGTCTTATTAAAGTGTCAATAGCTTTATTCCACTTTCCATAATACATATACTCTCTTCCTAAATAATGCATATTTCTGTCATCATTAGGATCTTCTTTTATTGATAGTTCTAACAATGGTAAATATGAACTTCTTGATTTCGTATTATCTGGATAATGATTAACTGTTATCTCATCAGTTGTTATAAATTTTTCATTTTCATCTAAATATGTAAGCACTTCATGGACTGGATGAGTCCACTTATAGCAATTTCGTTTATGTATTTTTTCAATATAAAAATTAATTAAAGGATTGTTATATTCGTCAAAACTCCAATTATAATTATATCTAAGTCTTGTCGTACCTTCTTTCCAAATTTCTTCTATTTTTCTTCTCCAACCCTTTTCAATTACTTCATCTAGATCTAGACATACACATATATCAGTGTCAATTGGAACCATATTTAACGAAATATTTCTTGCAACATCAAATCGCCAAGGAGTAATTAATTCTTTTTTTACAATTGCACCTCTCTGTCGTAATTTCTCAACAGTTTTATCAGTAGAACCTGTATCCAATACATATATATTATCCGCTTCTGATACACTATCCATCCATCTATCTACAAATTTTTCTTCATTTTTGCATATGGCGTAAACACATATTTTCATTTTTAGTTAACCGGAGCAGGACCTGTTGGGCCTTGTGGTATAGTTAAATTTAAAACAAAATTAGGTGCAGTCCCTGTTATTGTAGCGGAAGCTTCTGTCCCAGGATCTCCAGTCGTAACCGTTCCAATTGTTAAAACTGGGGTATCACCTATTGGGCCCGTTGGACCTGTTGGACCTGTTTCACCTGTTGGGCCTGTTGGACCTGTCTCACCTGTTGGACCTGTTGGACCTGTTGGGCCTGTTGGACCAACAATAACCATATTAAATCTCCTATTTTGATTAATTAATTGCATTATTTCTTGATCAGTCTTACAACCACAATTATTATTGCTATTATTTGGAAAATTATTATTCAACGTTTTTACCTCCTTTTCAATATATCGTATGTAAAAATATTTACAATAAATAATAAAAAGACACAAATGTGTCTTTATATTTTTTTAAATTCAATCTCGTCCCCGCTTGATAAATTAAATTCTTTTGCTTCATCCTTATCAATATGAAGTTCATAATAACCATTTTTTGAAACTTTTATATATGCATCAAACAAATTATTGACAACAACTTTTTCATTATTTGACACCCCTATTTTTTTTGCGGTTTTCTTATTCATGTGAATGTGTCTTTGACTTCTTATAACACCTTGTGAAATAGTTACCTTATTGTTATTTTTAATTAGAGTTATGCCTGGAGTACCTTCAATATCCGAGCTTTTTCTGACATATTCATCAATTTCTAAATACTCTAAATCTGATTTTAAAAGTTCAACCTGATTATATTTTCTAAAAGGACCCACAACTGTAATATTTTTTATTACTTTACCATTATACTCTATATCTATCTTAGAAAAAGATGCATATTCTCCTTTTTGATTTAAATAGCGTTTTACCATTATATTAGTATTACCAAATAATTTTTTATATACCTTTTTTGTCAAATGTGCGTGTCTATTACTAATTTGTACTAACGTTTTCATATTACCACCCACTTTAATTATATCAAAAATATATCTTGAAATAAATAATATTTTTGGTTATCATATATTTGTGATGTATATGAATGAAAAAGAACTTATAAAATATTATAATAAATTTAATGAAGAAAAAAGGCTTAATTCAAAACATGGACAAATTGAGTTTTTGACTTCAATTAAGTATATTGAAAAATATTTAAAAAAGAATGACAAGATAATTGATATAGGCGCAGGTACTGGAAAATATTCAAAATATTTTAATGATTTAGGATATGATGTATGTGCAGTTGAACTTGTGAAGCATAATCTGAGATTAATAGAAGATAAAGGTATTAAAGCTTATCAAGGTAATGCGATTGATTTAAATAAATTTGAAGATAACAGTTTTGATATTACTATTTTGTTTGGACCTATGTATCATTTAATTCAAATGGAAGACAAGACAAAAGCTTTAAGTGAGGCTAAGAGAATCACAAAAAAAGGTGGATACATATTTATAAGTTACTGTATGAATGAATATGCTTTAATAACTCATGGTTTTATTGATAACAATATTAAAGAATCTATTAAAGATAATTTAGTAGATTCAAATTATAAAGTTACACCTAAAAATGATGATTTATACTCATTTGTAAGAATTGAAGATATTGACTACCTAAAAGATAAATTAAATTTAAAACGAGAAAAAATAATTTCGCAAGATGGACCTACTGAATATATAAAAAAAACTATAAATAAAATGGATGATGAAACTTTTAAAATATATTTAGATTATCATCTTAGTATATGTGAAAGAAAAGAAATGCTTGGTGCCGGAAGGCATATTCTTGATATATTAAAAAAAGATTCTAACTAGAATCTTTTTTTAATTGTTTACTCCATGATGTGCACCATATGATGTTTCATCAAGTGTCATGAAAGTATAACCATTTTGATTTGCATAATTTATAATTTTCTCAACAGCATCTACAGAAAAATCTTTAACATCATGTTGAAGTACAACTGAAGTTCCTTCTTTTAAAGTACTAACTACATTATTATATACTTGATCAGGTGTGCTTGCACCACCTGCATCACCACTAGATACATTCCAATCAAAGTAATAATACCCTCTATTTTGTACTTCTTTTACTAAATATGACATTATACCTCTATTAAATCTTGAAACAGTATTGGAAGATCCTCCTGGAAATCTTATCAAATGAGATTCATATCCAGTAATTCTTTTTACTCTATCACTTACTTGCTGCAGATCATTAAAGTATGCATCCGCACTTGCATATATACTAGAATAGTTATGAGAACATGTATGAAGTGCGATTTGATGTCCTTCACTATATTCCCTTAAAATCATTTCATCAGGTCCATAACAAGTTACAAAGAAAGTTGCCTTTACATTATATTTTTTTAGTACATCCAATAATTTTGATGTATAAGCTGATGGACCATCATCAAATGTTAAATATATTACTCGTGAGCCTACATTTTCAGATTTTACATTTACAGTTCTTTTAATTGAAGTCTTATTTCCAGATGAGTCAATTGCAGTATAAGTTACTGTATATGCACCTACTGCTGCAGTATTAACTTCATTTTTTATATCTAATTTAACATTTTCATCACAATTATCTACGACAGTTGCTCCAGAATCTTCATACGTAGAACCTACCTTTATATTTCTAGTACTTGGACCATTTAATGTTATTGTTGGTGCTTCTGCATCTTTAATAGTTACATCTAATTCCTTTTTACTTATATTTTTACTAGAATCACTAACACTTATTATTAGTTTGTTATCTAATAATCTAGTCTTAATCTTATCTGTAATATCCCCATCATAATTATCATTTACATTAATATCAAGCTTACTTACCTTACCATTTGGGCAAACTACAATATCACCGTTTATTTTTATTTTTGGTTTTTCTAAATCAACTACTTTTACTATTTGTTTTATTTTTTTAGATTTGCTATAAAATCTATATGTATATATTATTTTATAAGTGCCTAATTTGCTGGTATCTACAATACCTTTTTTCTCTACTGTAGTATTTTCACATCTAATTATGTTACCAAAACAAACTTTTGGCCTACTTTCTTTATATTTATCGTTATAATTTAATGTTATTTCACTCTTAAAATTTTTTATTTGAAAATCTACTTTTAATAAACTATAACATAGGAAGATAAGTGGAATCACTGCAATCAGAATAATTAAAACTATGATATAATTTTTTTTAAATTTACTACTCATGAAAATTACCTCTATACTTATTCTTGCACATTTAATAAAATAAATTCATAAATGTTTTTTGTATTATTTCAAATAAATTATATCATAAAAATAATAAAACTCAAATTAATAAAAATTTGAGTTTACATTCAATATGGTGCGGAAGATGGGAATCGAACCCACACATTCAAAGAATAAAGGTGTTTGAGACCTTCGCGTCTACCAGTTCCGCCACTTCCGCATAAATAAATTATAACACAAAATAAAAAGATTTCAATAGAAATCTTAATAGTATATGTATACTGGTGTACCAATTTCCACCATATTATATAATGATTGAACCTTATAATATGGCATATTTACACATCCATGTGAGCCATTATATTTATATATATTGCCACCAAATTTGTTTCTCCAAGATGCATCATGAAAACCATATGAATTTCCATTAAATGCTATCCAATAACTTACAAAAGATTCATAGTCATCACCTTTTAATACAGTATTTCTTATTTTATTTAATACTCTAAACGTTCCTGTTGGAGTTTTTCCATTTATACCTGTAACTACATCTGATTCAAGTACCAATTCACCATACTCATAATAATATAATTTTTGGTTTGATATGGATACATTAATATATGGATTTTTTCTTTTCTCATTAACCATTACAATTATTTTTTCGGTTGCTTCATTATTTGATGAATCATTAACTGAATAATTTATTTCATACTTTCCTTCTTTGGTAATATCTAAATTTGTTTTTACCTTTACCCTATTAGTTATATCACCATCATACTCATCCAGTGCAGCATATGTTGGATATTCGAATTCATTACCTATGTAATAATCAATTTCTCTATTACTATTTATCGTTAAATTTGGTTTTTTTGTATCTTTTACAGATACTTTTCTAACGAGTGTTTTATTTACATTAATATATTTAATATTTAAGTTATATAGCACTCTATAATTACCTACTTTTTTTGTATTAACATTAGATTTAACTACTACTCTTTTATTTATATTCTTACCATTAGATTGTGCATTAAATCCTTCTTCAATATATCTATCTCCTACTTCAAGTACAACTTTATTTTTACCTAGCAATGAAAATTCAGTGGTATTCTTTTCTATGGTAAATTGACATATTATAAGACTTATTGTTATTAGTGATAAAATACCGATTATAAATTTTACTATAAATAATTGTCTTTCTTCTTTTTCCATTTTGCACCCCATTACATAAATAATACCATAATTTTCATAAAACAAAAAAAATAATCTATAATATATTATAGATTATTTTGATAAATTATCAAGTTTTTCTTTCATCATTGTTCTAGCAGAAGCTGGATTTGCTTTTCCTTTTGTCTTTTTCATTATTTGACCTACAAAATAATCAAGTAATTTTGGATTTTGTGGATCATAAGCTTCAACTTGATTTGGATTTTCATTTATAACTTCATCTATTATACTTAATATTGCACTTTCATCAGTTATTTGTTTCATTCCTTCGTCTTCTACTACTTGTTTTGGTGTTTTTTTATCTTCTAACACTTTATAAAAAACATCTTTTCCTTGTTTTGAAGATATAACTTTGGAATCAATTAAATCAATCAATTCTTTAAGATATTCTGGTGTCATATAAAAATCATTAATAGATATTTCATTATAATTTAAGTAAGATAAAATCATACCATTTACCCAGTTAGCTGCTGATTTTGGATCTGTTTTTAGATCAACTACTTTTTCGAAGTAATCACTATTTTTCTTATCTTTAACCAATATATCACTATCATATTCCGAAAGACCATATTCACTCATATATTTTTTCTTTCTGTCATAGGCTAAACTTGGTATTTCTTTTTTTATTTCTTCTATCCACTCTTTACTTATTTTATATTTTGGGATGTTTGGTTCAACAAAATATTTATAGTCTATTGCATCTACTTTACTTCTCATACGTATTGTAGACATAGTCTCTTCATCCCATCTCCTAGTTTCTTGAACTACTTCTTCATCATATGTACCATTTTCTTTTGCTTTTGTTTGTCTCTTGATTTCATAGTTAATTGCGTCTCTTACTCCACCAAATGAGTTAACATTTTTTATTTCAACTTTAGTTCCCCAATTGCTTGGATCACTTTCATCTAAAGATGAATCCATTATTGATACATTGACGTCACATCTAACTTGACCCTTTTTAGTATCCGCTTCAGATATATCTAAATATTGATATACGCTTCTCATATGTTCAAGGAATGCAACTGCTTCATCTGCCGAATGTAAATCTGGTTCAGTTACTAATTCAAGTAAAGGAACACCTGCTCTATTATAATCTATTGATGTTGTATCATATAAATGATTTGAACTTGCTGCATCTTCTTCTAAATGTAGATTATTTATTTTTAGTGTTTTTTCTTCTTTATTACATTCATATTTTACTTCACCATATATACCAACTGGTATTGGTTTTGTTTCTTGTGTTAATTGATATCCTTTTGGTAAATCTGGATAATAATAATTTTTTCTTTCAAAATACATATATTCAGGTTGACTACAATTTAGAACTATTGAAGTCTTGATTGCCATTTTAACTGCTTCTTTGTTGACTACTGGAAGTATACCAGGAAAAGCCATATCTACTGGCCTTATATTACAGTTTGGTGTAGATGAATACTCATTTCTTGCTGACGAAAAAACTTTAGTATTAGTTTCTGATATTTCACAGTGCATCTCAAGTCCTATTTTTGCTAAATATTTATTCATTATTCACACCTCCTGCTATTTGATTTTTAAAGCCAAGAGTTGATTCTAAAGCATATGCTATATTCAAGACATTCTCATCATCATAGCAATTACCTGTAATATTAACTCCTACAGGAAGATTATTTATAAATCCATTTGGAATAGTTATTGATGGGAAACCACCATAATTTCCTATTTGTAAATGTTCTTCAAGTACATCAGTATCGCTCGATAACATATTCTTGTCATCATCCAAATATTTTGCAGGACCACTACCTACTGGAAGTATAACTGCATCATATTCTTTATATAATTCTTTCCATTTATCAACAAGCAATCTTCTTACTCTTTGTGCATTTCTAAAATATCTTTCTTTATTTTCTGATTGAAGTACATATGAGCCAATTACAAATCTTCTTTTGATAAGTGGTGAGAATCCTTTAGTTCTATAATTTTTTACCATGTCTATCCAGTTATTGGCATCATCTCTTGGTCCAAATATAATACCAGTTAGATTAGACATATTAGATGTTGCTTCTGCACAAGATATAACTACATATACAGAAGGTGAAGCATTAAGTAGAGTCCTATCAACTGATACTTCATCTACTTTTATTCCAAGTTCTCTTGCTTTTTGCACTGTTTTCATAAAATTTTCTAGATGTAATTTTAATTCTTCAGTAGGATTATTATAATTATTTATATCACATATTTCTTTTATATAACAAAGTTTCTTTCCAGAAACATTTCCATTTAATGAATCTCTTAAATGAATATTTGATGAATCCCATGAAGTCATATCATTTTTATCAATACCCTTCATATTATCAACTACTATAGCAGCATCTGCTACATTTCTTGTAAGTACTCCTAAATGATCTAAAGATGATGCAAATGGAAAAAGTCCATATCTTGATATCATTCCATATGTTGGTTTATATCCTACTATACCACAATATGCAGCTGGTTTTCTAATAGAATCTCCTGTATCAGATCCTGTTGCATATGGATATACACCTGCAGCTACTGCACAAGCAGATCCCGATGAAGAACCTGCACACATTCTTTCTTTATCCCATGGGTTTCTTACAATACCAGTATGTCCTGTTGTACCAGTACCACCCATACCAAATTCATCCATAACTGTTTTATTTACCATTACTGCTCCTGCACTTTTAAGCTTGGCATATGCAGTTGCATCAAAAAATGGTACATAATCTTTAAGAGTGTTAGAACTACCAGTTGAAAGCACTCCTTTTGTTGAATAGTTATCTTTTATTCCACATGGAATACCTGAAAGTAAATTGTCTGTCACTTTAGCTTCTGATGCATCATCTAATATAGTTACAAAAGCATTACAACTATCTTGTAATTTATGAGATAATTCTAATGATTCATCAATTAATTCTTTTGAAGTTACTTTTCCAGTCTTTAAAAGTTCATGTAATTCTTCTATAGACTTATTCATATATTTCATATTATCCCACCACCTTTGGAACTTCTACTTCTCTTGCACTATGACAATCACAATTTGAAAGTAAATCCTCAATTGGCACTGATTCTTCTGCTACGTCTTCTCTTAATTCATATACAAAATCATCAAGTGTATGTGTCATAGGTTCTACTTTTTCTATATTATCTATATTATTAATTATATTAATAGTTTTATCTATTACTTCAAATTCATCTAGTACCATTTGGTTTTCTTCATCGGTTAAACCAATAAGAAGTTTGTCAGCTAAGCTATCTACTACTTCTTTAGTAAATTTACTCATATTATTCCTCCTCTTCGAATTTAATTCCAAGTTCAGAAAGTTGTTCATCTGTTAAAGTAGATGGTGATCCCATCATTTGGTCAGCTCCTGATGCACTTGCTGGGAATGATTGAACTTCCCTTAAATTTGCTTCATCTAATATAAGCATTAAAATTCTATCAAGTCCAGGTGCCATACCTCCATGTGGTGGTACACCATATTTAAATGCTGTAAATAAACTATTAAACCTTTTTTCAACCTCTTCTTTAGTGTATCCAACCATTTCAAACCCTTTAACAAGTGAATCAAGATCAGTATTTCTAATAGCTCCTGATGCTACTTCATTACCATTACATACAAAATCATATTGATATGCAAGTATATCATCCATATTATGATTTTCATAATCTTTATGTTCCTCATAAGGTTTTGAAAATGGATTATGACAGAATTTATATTTGTTAGTTTTTTCATCAAGTTCAAACATAGGAAAATCTTTTATTATGCAAAGTTCTAGTTTATTTTTATCTATTAAATCTAGTTTTCTTCCAAGTTCATCTCTTATTTGACCTGCAAAATTTCTTGCATGTGATAATCTTTTATTTGCAATAAAGAACATTACAGAATTAGTCTTCATATTAAATTCTTCAATTAATGATTTTCTTTCTTCATCAGATAAAAATTTATCAATTGGTCCTTTTAAACTTCCATCTTCCATTAAAGTAATATATCCAATACCAGGCATACCAATTGAAGATGCAAAATCTACTATTTCATTAAACCAACTGTTTGGTTTACTACCTATATCATCCACAACAATCACTTTTATAATACTATTTTTAAATGGATTAAATGTAGTATTTTTTAATACTTCAGTTGCATCCTTTATTACAAGTGGATTTCTTAAATCAGGTTTATCTGTTCCATAAGTATCCATAGATTCTTTATATGTAATTCTTCTAAAAGGTCTTGGGCTTACTTCCTTATTTGAAAAATTAGTGAATACATCATAAAAAATTTCTTCACCTATTTCGAGTACATCATCTTCATTTACATAGCTCATTTCAAAATCTAATTGATAAAATTCTAGTGTTCTATCTTTTCTTGAATCTTCATCCCTAAAACATGGAGCAATTTGGAAATATTTATCTACTCCACCTACCATCAAAAGTTCTTTATATATTTGAGGTGCCTGTGGAAGAGCATAAAATTTACCTTTGAATTTTCTAGAAGGTACAACAAAATCTCTAGCTCCTTCTGGTGAAGATACTGTAAGTATTGGTGTTTGTACTTCCATAAATCCTAAATCATACATCTTATTTCTTAAATAATGAAGCACATCACTTCTAAGACGCATATTTCTAGAAATTTTTTTACTTCTCATATCTAAATATCTATATTTAAGTCTAACTTCTTCATTTACCTCATTAACACCATCTATTTCAAACGGAAGAGTTTTAGCCTTTGGTGATAATATTTCTAAAGTATCTACTTTTATTTCAATTTCTCCAGTTAGAAGTTTAGTATTGATTGTTTCTTCATCTCTTTTTATAACTTCTCCAGTAACTTTTATCACTGTTTCCTTTGATACACCTTTAAGCATTTCTTCATCATGTACAACAACTTGTGTTACTCCAGCATGATCTCTTAAATCTAAAAACATTACTCCACCATGATCTCTTATAGTAGAAACAAATCCTGATAATGTTACTTTCTTACCTAAATCTTCTATTGTAAGTTCACCACATGTATTGGTTCTATAACTATTTACTTTCATATTTTATCCTCCTTAAAATTAAAAAAACAGCTACTATCCCAAAAGGGACGAATAACTGTTAAATCCGTGGTACCACCCAAATTATCACTAACCGTGATCACTCATTATTTAACGCATATCTACGCACTTCTCTACTATTATTTCAAGAAATGAACTCCGTGGTGTTCTTTCATATAAATATCACATATCCATTTTCACCAAGTAGGACTCTCTTTTAAGGAATCTTTATATTACTTTTCCACATCAAAGTTTTTAAGCACTTATATATTATCATAACTATAAATTAAAGTCAATCATTTATATTATATACATTTACAATTTTTTTATAAAGAAAAAAAGTTCTAAAATAGAACTTTTAATATCAAATGGCGCTCGATGTAGGACTCGAACCTACGACACCTTGATTAACAGTCAAGTGCTACTACCAACTGAGCTAATCGAGCAACTCGCTGACGTAAATAATAATACCATTACTATTATATTTTGTCAAGCAAGATTTTATACATTTTTTGGAAAATTATTTTTTATATTTATATTTTGTTTACTTATTTATTTAGTATACTTAATTATTTTTTTACTTTTTGAATATTTATGCATAATAATATTAGGAAAACTTGTGCATTTATAAGAAATAAAAAATATCATTTGACTGATATTTTTTATTTCACAACTATATTTACTAATTTTTTTGGTACAACTATTTCTTTAACTATTTCTTTACCATCTATAAATGTTTTGACATTATCTATTTCTTTAGAAAGTTTTTTCATTTCTTCCTCAGAAACATCAGTAGAAACAGTTATTTTACCTCTTACTTTTCCATTTACTTGAACAACCATTTCATATGTATCTTCTACTAGCTTAGATTCATCATAAACTGGCCAAGGTTCATATGCAATTGTATTATTGTGACCAAGTAATTGCCACATTTCCTCTGTTATATGAGGACATATTGGATTTAATACTTTTACAAAACCCTCTGCATATTCTTTTGGTAAAATATCTTCTTTATAAACCGCATTTATAAATATCATCATTTCAGAAATTGCTGTGTTAAATGATAAATTTTCAAAATCATTAGTAACCTTCTTTACCATTTTGTTATATGCAACTTCAAGATTCTTATTTTCAGAATTTGAAACTTTGCTATCCTCAATTATTGCTCTATAAACTCTATCTAAGAATTTTCTGGCTCCCTCAACACCTTGATTACTCCATGGTTTAGAAGCTTCAAGAGGACCCATAAACATCTCATATAAACGAATTGTATCGGCACCATATTCACGTACTACATCTGATGGATTTATGCAATATTCTGGATGACGTTTACCCATTTTTATTCCATTTGATCCTAAAATCATACCTTGATGAACAAGTTTCTTGAATGGTTCCTTAACTGGTACTAATCCTTTATTATATAAGAAATTATTCCATATTCTAGAATACATCAAATGACCAACGGCATGTTCTGGTCCACCCAAATATAAATCTACTGGCATCCAGTGCTCTAGTAATTTATAATTTGCAAACTCGCTATCATTATGAGGATCTATGTATCTTAAGAAATACCAAGACGAACCTGCAGAACCAGGCATAGTTGATGTTTCTCTTATACCTTCAATGTTATTTTTATTATATTTTTTCCAATCTTCTGCATTTTCAAGTGGTGCTTTACCATTGTGTCCTTGGTAATCTTCAAGTACTGGTAATACAAGTGGAAGTTCATCATCAGGAAGTACATAATCTTTTCCATCATTTCCATGAACAATAGGTACAGGTTCACCCCAATATCTTTGTCTTGCAAAAATCCATTCTCTAAATTTATAATTAATTGTTCTTCTGGCAATACCTTTTTCTACAAGTTTATCTGTTATCTTTTCCTTTGCTTCTTCGACAGTTAAACCAGTGAATTCTTCACTATTAACTAGCTTACATCCTTTTCCTAGATAATCATATTTCTCCCATGCTCTTTCATCTAAGTTGCCTCCCTCGATAACTTCTATTATATCTAAATTATGTTCTTTAGCATATTCATAATCTCTTTGGTCATGAGCTGGAACTGCCATAACTGCACCCGTACCGTAATCCCCAAGCACAAAGTCACCTAGAAAAATTGGAACTTCTTTTCCATTAATTGGATTAATTGCTTTAATACCCTTTACTTGGACACCTGTCTTGCCTTTATTAAGTTCTGTTCTATCCATTGCTGATTTTCTAGATGTCTCATCTATATATTTTTGAACTTCTTCTTTGTTTTCTACTCTTGGCATTAATTCTTTAATTAGTTTACCATCTGGTGCAATCACAAAAAATGTAATTCCATAAACGGTTTCTATGCATGTTGTAAAAATACTAAATTTACCACCTGATGCTATTTGCACGTCCATCTCAACACCTGTTGATTTACCAATCCAATTTCTTTGCATTTCTTTTGTAGATTCAGGCCAATCTATTTCATTTAATCCTTCAAGTAACCTTTCTGCAAACTTTGGTTGATCTATACATAATTGTTTCATATTTTTTCTAACAACAGGATATCCACCACGTTCACTTTTACCATCAATTACTTCGTCATTTGATAAAACAGTACCTAATTCTTCACACCAATTGACTGGCATATCTACATATTTGGCATAACCATCTTCATATAACTTTTTAAATATCCATTGTGTCCATTTATAATATTTTGGATCCGATGTTGAAATTACTCTATTCCAATCATAATCAAATCCAAGTTCAATTAACTGTTTTGAAAAAGTTTCAATATTACGTTGTGTAAAACCATTTGGATGATTTCCTGTTTGGACAGCATATTGTTCAGCTGGAAGACCAAATGAATCATATCCCATTGGATGAAGAACATTGCATCCTTGCATTCTTTTGAAACGCGATACAATATCACTTGCAGTGTACCCCTCTACATGTCCTGCATGAAGACCTACACCAGATGGGTATGGAAACATATCTAACACATAATATTTTGGTTTACTAAAATCCCATATATCTGTCTTAAATGTTTCATTTTCTTTCCAATAATCTTGCCATTTTTTTTCTATTTCTTTAAAATTATACATTTTCTTCACTCTTCCCTTCTAAATGTTTTAAATATTTTGATAAGAAATAATATGTTACCCATATGAATGGAAACATAAGTATAGTTAATATTAGTATTTTAAATATTGTTTTATCTATATTAAAAACAATCATAACCATTACTGACATCATTAATGCATTCACAAAATTAAGTATTCGAAGCACTTTTTGATATCCAATTTTTTCTACATCAATTTTATAATAACCTACAAGTATTCTAATATCAGAAGATAATTTGTTTTTATCATATACTACACGTTTCCTTACATATAATAAATAATACAGCACATATATTATTACAAATGATACTATAAAGTAAATCGCATACATCATAAATCCTCCTAAAATAAAAAATATCTATAATGTAAGGACTATTTCTAGCGGTACCACCTTACTTCATAGATATTCTATGCTCTTTTAATAGTTAACGCCTATCTACGTTTTAAGCTCCAAAACAAGTTCATATATTTCATATTATCTATTTACACCAATCATAGACTCTCTTTAAATAATTCATATATTACTACTTTTCTTCATTGCTCAAGTAATTAAAGTATAATACATATTTTATTATTTTTCAAGTACTTATGTTTATGTGTTATAATATTTTACAGGTGATAAATATGTTTAAATATACATTAGATAATAAAAGATATCATACTCTTAACTATTACTATAAAAATAAATATGGGCAAAAAGTATTTAAGGTAAGTTTAAACGCAGGTTTTACATGTCCAAATATTGATGGTTCTAAAGGTTATGGTGGATGCATATATTGCCTTAATGGTTCTGGCGAAACTTATGAACCTGACTTAGTCAAACAATTTAATGATGTCAAGAATATAATGCTTAAAAAATGGCCTAATTCTAAATATATTGGTTATTTTCAAGCAAATTCAAATACATATGCTCCTTTAGATGAATTAAAAGAAAAATATGAATTAATATTAAAACAAGATAATGTTATTGGATTAAATATTGCAACTAGGCCAGATTGTATAAGTGATGAAGTTCTTGATTATCTAAGTGATTTAAATAATCGAACTAATCTAGTAATTGAACTAGGTCTTCAGACTATACATGAAAAAACTGCTAAATTAATTAATAGGTGTTCTACTTTGAAAGAATTTGAAGATTGCCTAAGTAAATTGAATGATAGAAATATAGATGTTGTAGTTCATATTATTAATGGTCTACCATATGAAACAAAAGAAGATATGATAGAAACTGCTAAATACTTATCGGACAAAAAAATACTAGGTATAAAAATTCACATGCTTCATATACTTAAAAATACTAATTTATTTAAATTATATTTAGAAGATAAATTTCATGTGCTCACTAAGGAAGAATATGTTTCTATAGTTTGTGATCAATTGGAATATCTAGATGAAAACATTGTAATAAATAGAATCACAGGTGATCCTGATATAAATGAATTGATTGAACCTACTTGGCTTACAAAAAAATTTGGTGTACTTAATGAAATTGATAAAGAATTAAAAAGAAGAAATACTTATCAGGGTTTTAGAAAAAGAGAAAATTAATTATTAATTTTCTCTTTTCTTTCTCTTACATATTTATATAATTTTACATCAGTATCTTCACATTCAGTATTTGTAATATCAATGCAGCCACAAATCTTTTCAAATAAATTCATCATAACTTCAAGTTCTTCAATAGAATTTTTTCTAAATAATTTAGCAAGTGATTCAACATCATATTCATCTATATATTTGAAATATTCTTCAGTTTGATCCTCAGTTATTACAATTGGTGCTTTATTATTTTTTAATAAATTGAAATTAGTTAATATTCTAGCAGTTCTTTTATTACCATCTTCAAATGGTTGCATTCTAACAAGTTCTATGTGAAGTTTTGCCTCTCTTTCATATACATTTAAATCATTCCATATATTGTGATAAGCATCAAATAAACTATAAATTGCTTCTGGAATTCTTTTTGCAGCTAAAGGAGTGAACTTCTTTGCTTTTTTTACACTCACCTGGGTCTTTCTAAAGCCTCTATCATATATTTCACCATTTACTGTATGGGCAATATCAATTAAATCATATGGAGAAATCTTGTTTGGATTTTTTTCAACAATATCACTAAAAGCTTTCATA
Source organism: uncultured Eubacteriales bacterium (assembly GCA_900320735.1). Taxonomy (GTDB): domain Bacteria; phylum Bacillota_I; class Bacilli_A; order RF39; family UBA660; genus CAG-433. The sequence goes on along the minus strand of ONTJ01000025.1, from coordinate 6,077 downwards.
TTAGTATATAGTTCCATTGATCTTTTTGAACTAGCCAAATCAGTATTTTTATCTTCCATTTCTAAATTCCCAATAGTAAATCTAGTAACAAGAAGTTGTAAATATATGCTTTTAAATTGGTTTACTGTTATAAATTCTAAAAACATAAAATCACCTTTTTGGTAAATATTATATATTTATGATTTAAAATGTCAATAAAAATAACTTACATTTGTAAGTTATTAATAATTATTATTTTTAAGTTCAAAATATGATTTTGGATGTTTACATACAGGACATATTTCAGGAGCATATTTTCCTATTACTACATGTCCACAATTTCTACATATCCAAATACACTCTTCATCTTTAGAAAATACAACTTTATCTTCTATATTTTTAAGTAATTTTCTATATCTTTCTTCATGATGCTTTTCTATTTGTGCAACTGCCCTAAATTTAAATGCCAATTCATTAAAGCCCTCTTCTTCTGCTGTTTTAGCAAATTCTTCATACATGTCAGTCCACTCATAATTTTCACCATCTGCTGCGGCCTTTAAATTTTCTTCTGTTGATGGTATTTCTCCACCATTTAATTCCTTAAACCACATTTTAGCATGTTCTTTTTCATTATTAGCAGTTTCCTCAAATATTGCAGCTATCTGTTCATAACCATCTTTTTTTGCTTTGCTCGCAAAGTATGTATATTTATTTCTTGCTTCACTTTCACCAGCAAATGCTTTTTTTAAATTTTCTTCTGTCTTACTACCTCTTAGTTCCATAATTATACCTCCATTAATATTATACTTTATTAACTTTTTATAGTAAAGAAAAAGTACCATATTAGGTACTTTAATTTAGATTATCTAGTAAATACTTCTTTTCATAATTATTATCTAGGTTAATCATACTTTCAATTATTTCTTTATTCTTTTTATTATTAAGCTCTATTGGGAGTAATTTCTCACTTAAATTATCTAATACATAACTATTTCTATATTTTGTTAACATAGATATTGTAAACAAATTAAAGCAATATGAATCTATATTCTCAATTTTATTGCAGTTTTCCATAAAATTCCTTACAAATCTATGTTTTATATCAAAATCCAAATCTTTTATTTTTAAGTTGTCTAGATCACACATTGATATATTATTATCATTTATATCCACTAAAAAATTGGTAGGATTAAAATCGCCTATATAAATGTCATTTTTATTAAGTAATTCTATTTTTTCTTTTATTATTTTTAAATATTTGATTACTATTCTTGTATCTGCATATGGATTAATTACTCTATAAGGACATATTTCCATTGTATATCCTTTAAACTCACCAAATTCATATGCCGCATCTAATATCTTTATTTCATCCTTAAAACATTTCATATTAGATATCAATTCTATTTTTTTTCTTTTGTTTTCCATGATATCAACCGTAAAATTAATATTATATTCTACAAAATGTTTTAATGATCTAAAATACTTAAGTAACACATTTCTATCATAATACTTAGAATCTTTATATAGATAAATAATACTTTCAAGTCCACTACTAAATTCTTCAAGTTCATTAATATCTCTACTATTTGATATGATATTTTTCTTGCTTATCTTGATTTCTTTCATATTACCCCCCTTGTTAAGTACACAATTATACCAATAAATTATAAAAAGCGCAAATATTTAACTCACATAATATTATCAGCTAAAATATATATTGAATCATCATATTTCAATTAATTCATATTTTGTCGAACCAAGACCCAATTCTTGTGCATATTTTGTAATATGTCGTCCTTCTCTTGTATCAATTCTCTCTTGTATTTTTTCACTACCTTCATCATGGCATTTCCATATAGTATCGATAAATGCTTGATCATTGGCAACAGGATCTAAGCTCGCAAATATACCTATATCTGCAATCACAGGATCTCCTTGATGCGCATCACAATCGCAATCGAGTGATATTGCATTAGCAACTGTAATATAGACAATTGGTTTATTATTTTCTATTAAGTAGTCAGATACTGCTTTTGCTGCTTCAGCCATAGATTCAATAAAATCTTTTTGATTATGTTTTAATATCCAACATAATCTTGGACTTGTAGTTTTTCCGCAAGAATGTATATATGCTTTACCCTTTCTAGATGCTATTCCTATCGATTGATTTTTTAAATTTGCTCCAAAGCCTCCCATTGCATGACCTTTTCCATGAGCTAAATTTAATACTGAATCATATTTTTCAATTCCTTTTCCTATTAAATCATATTTCAAGTGTTTGCCATTTTTAACAGGTATTTTTATTTCGCCATTACTATCCATTATTTCTACTCCCTTACCAACTTCAAAGAATCCATGTTCCTTAGCCACTTGCAAATGTTCCTTAACAGTATTTCTAGCCCCTGGGTATGCTGTATTACATTCAACTATAGTTCCATTTAGTCTATCTACAAGAGGCTTTATTAATTCTGATTTTAAATATCCTTTTGAACCTTTCTCACCTGTAGAAACCTTTACTGCAACATTCCCTTTTAATTTTATCCCTAATGCTTCATATATTTTAATTAGAGATTCTGGTGTTATTTCCTTGGTGAAATATACTTTAGACATATTAAATCCTCCTTATTGTTTTAAACTTCTTAAATACTCTTTTTGTTCTAATGTAATTCGGTAACTCTCTATTGCTTTTTGAATAGTTTTATTATGTGTCCATACATCTAATTTTTCATTTTCAATATATGATATTGCAAAATCATATTGCTTTGATAATGCCGTTGCAAAATACCATGCTACCATCATTTTAACATAATATTCATCTGATTTAATATCAGATACTAATTTTAAATATTCTTCCTTAAAATAATCGCCCAGATAATGTTGCATAAGCATGCCTACGGCAAAGCGTATAGTATATGTTTTATTAGATCTAATCCATACTCTAATTTGTTCTAACAACTCATTATGATGTTTTGAAAATACTTTAGGTGACATTTGATCACATGTTGCCCAATTATCTATATATGGTAGAAATTTATTCACATATGATATACATTCGTCAAAACATTTAAGCTCCGAAATAATAAATGCGTGTAACTGATTTTCATCAAAATACTTATGTGGTAAATCTTCTAAAAAAGAAAAATGTTTGTTGTTTTTAATTAATTCTTTCGCATATTTTCTGAGTTCTGGTGTACGTATTCCTATTATATTATCTGGATTTACAGTTGGAATTAATTTAATCTGAAAATCCCTATATTTTTTATCTTGCATCTTAAATAATTCTTCTCTTATTTCACCCACTTTATTTCTCCTTTCACAGTCCAATTATATAGTTAATATTATAACATAGAAAAAACAGATTTTTACATCTGTTTTTTCGTACAGGAACATCTTAATCTTACAAACCATTATTATGGAATTACAATTAAAGATATATTCTTATATTTATCAACTTTAACTGCAATTTTATTTTCTTTTTCTATAGAGCCATTAGTTATATTCACATATTTGAAAGTAATTGTTGTTTTTCCTTTTTTTAAGCCTTTAAATATATAATTAATATATACCGGTCCCCCAGTTAATTTCTTATCTTCTTCAGATGTAATATCTTTAGTTTTTACAAACTCTACTATAGACTCATCCTCTATTTTATATTCCCATTTATATGGAACACCTCCATTTGTTTTATAAGTTAATTCTAGTTCTTTTGATCCTGTTTTATTAGGAATCACAATTTTTAAAACTATAAATAAAACTGCTGCAAATATAATTACAATACCTATCATTACTTTTTTGTTCATTTATTTTTACCTCCATTTATATAAAATTAAAAGAATTTTCTAAACATATTTTTATTTATTTTTATTGTATCTAACAACTTTAATTATTACTGCAATTATTTCTAAAATTATTAGAGTTATGAATATTATAAAAAGGATTTTACCTTCATTTTTCATAAATAATTTTGCTATTATATAAGCCATTAACACTGGCATAGCTAAATATAATATCAATCCTATTATAATTCTTAATTTATCATTCATTCTTACACCTCTATATTTATTATATCATATGAATATACTATTTTACGATTTAAAAAAGATGTTTTTTAAACATCTTTCTTCCATTGTTTCAACATAAGTGTACTGCGGTAAACATATCGCAATAGTCTAATAAATTTTATTTTATATATTTTGATATTTTTCTATAAATTTAGCAAAATTTTCATTTTGATATGGAAAATCTTTTTCTTCTATATTTGCATATAGTTTATGAGATTTACCATCTATAGTATTAATTTCAATTCTTTTTGTTTTAGAATTTAATAAAGCAAATTTTTTTATTTTAATTTCTTTAATATTTTCTACTGGTATAAATATATGTTGATCTTTATCTAATGTCATCTTTGATGGATTTGATAAAGTAATTAAACCACTTAAAGCATTTGCTTTTAAATAAAACATTGTTATCCCTTTTTCGTTATCATTTATTAATAAACCATCATATGGATACTCCATACCTGCAACCATTCCACTTACTTTTTGTTTATCTTGGCAAGCAACAAAATATATATTATCACTTCCCAAAGCATTAATACTTTCAAATAATTCTTTTACTTTTTCAATAGTATTAAATTCATTCATGTTAAAATCACCTCGCTATTAATTATACCACAAAAAAAGATGTCTCTTAAACATCTTTTATTCTAAAATCATAATTGTTTCAACATAAGCGCGCTAAGATTACTTTTATATGTTTTTTATCAATAAACATATCTATCCACACTGTTACTCATAAGACTGCGTATTAAAAATATATCATAATATTTTAATATCCTGAACATTCTAGAATAATGTTATTTGTTCATTATTCTTTATTTCTCTTTTATATGCTTTTATAATATCCTTCATATTATAGAGTATTCCATATTTATCGCATTCATCGGTAAATATCTTATATAATGTTTTATAATTAGGAACAGCGCAATTATATCTTTCCCCATAGTATTTGATATATTTTTCTTTTAAACCTTTAAAATGTCTATCTAATTGTTCAAAATAGTAGTCTCTTTGATTTTCTCTTAAAGTCATACCCATATATGTATGAATAAACTTGGCACCACTTTCATGAGCTAATTTTACTAATTTCTTAATGTCTTCTTCTCTGTCAGTTATAAATGGTAATACTGGATTCATCATTATCCCTGCAAATATTCCATTATCAGTCAAAACTTTAATTGCTTCAAATCTTTTAGAAGATACACATACATGAGGTTCAATTATTTTTGATAATTCATCATTAGAGGTTGTTATTGTGAATTTAATTATTACGTTGTTTTTTGAATTAATTTCCTTAAGTAAATCTAAATCTCTTATAATCAAATCACTTTTTGTATCAATCGATACTCCAAAATTATATTTGGATATAAGTTTTAATGCTCCTCTTGTTTGTTCATATTGTTTCTCAAATGGATTATATGTATCAGACATTGAGCCAATACCTACAACTCCTTTTTCTTTCTTTTTGGATAATTCTTTTTCTAATATTAAAAGTGCATTTTCTTTTCCCTTTGGAATATCAAAATTATCTATATGATAACAATTACTTCTACTATCACAATATATACATCCATGGGAACAGCCTCTATAAAGATTCATATTATAATCTACGCCATACCAATCTGATCCATATTTGACTTTTGATAATATAGTTTTTGCTTTTATAAACTCCATTGTTATCACCACCGTGTAACAATTATATCATGAATTATTAAAGTTATAACATTCTTTTAAAAGAATGTTATATTACTATTTTACAATCAAAAAAAAGATGTTTTTTTAAACATCTTTCTTTTCTAACATCATAACTGTTTCCACATGCCTAGTATGGAGATGACGAACATGTCACTCTCATCGTTTTGGAGATAAAGAACATATCAATTCATCTCCATTGTTATAGACAACACTGAGTATTACGAACATATCGTAGCATCTTAATCTTCCGATTAGTTTATATCAAAACTTTCTGTCTTTAAATCGCAATAATATCTACCACTTGTAGCAGTAAATTTTAAAACACAATAATCTGGATCAGTT
>ONTJ01000028.1 GCA_900320735.1 uncultured Eubacteriales bacterium | reverse complement strand
TTCAACTTTTTCAATTTCATCATTACCAAAAAATACATAATTATCTATATCTGTTTTAAAATCTTTTATCTTAGGAATTAATTGACCATTATTTTTAAGTGGTATAACACCTATACCGCTAGAAATAATATTAATTAAATATCCGCAATATGTATTTGTATTAAAAATTATTTTTTGTTTATCATTTAATTTACTATTGAATTCTGTTACTGCTTGCTGTACTGTGGAATTTATTGAACTAGCAATAGCCCCTCCTATTATTCCTCCTGCTACTCCTCCATTTTTAGTTCCTACAACAGTAGCGTTTGTAGTTAAAATATCTCCTGCACTAGAAGTAGTACCATAATCTCTATTAATTACAACTAAGATGCAATTATCATCTTCTAAACAATTTACTTTTGAAAATAGCTCTTTAACCATACTTATATTATTAATTCCTTCAATATTTACATTATCCATAGATTATTCCTCCTTTAAATCTTTTATAAAATTATATCATAATTGTTTTTAAAATTTATTATTTTCTTGTATATTCAACATCAGAACCCAAACTATCCTTTATAATAAGTTTATTTCTTTCAATTTTATATTCATATTCACTTGCTTTAGTGTTACCATAATAAGTAATAGAAACTCTGTCTCCTTTATCTTCATAAGTAAATTCTATGTAACGTCCACCAAGCGAATAAGTTCCAGTTTTATCCTCATTAAATGTATATGTGTAGCCAGCAGTGTGTTGCCATGAACCAACTATAGTTTTGGCTTCCTCATTTTTTTCTCCACATCCAGTTAAAACCAATAAAGCTACTAAAAGTACTGCAATTATCCCAATTGATAAAATAGTTTTTCTCATAATAAATTCCTCCTATATTATAATCTTATTGATTCCTTGGGTATTAAATTATGATCATACATAACTTTTGAATGGTTATCCCAAATAAGTTTCTTTTCAAGTAATTCACCAGATTTTTTATCAAATTTATTTTGATAAATCTTAGAAACTCTATAATAATTATCTCCTTCTTTTTGGAAATGGTGATCTTCTTCTGTTATCTTATATTCCCACGGAAAATCTCTTACGCATTTCAATTCTCCATATAAATATTTATCCTTAACCCATAGATTTAATTGAAAATCTGAATCTGTTGTGTTTTTAAATCTATAATCAATATAATTATACCCAACACATGTACCATCTTTTAAAGGGATTCTTTCACCATAGTCAGGTGCTAGTGCATCTGAATGAGTATGAAATTCTGTTATTTCAAGAGGACTATTTAAAATTAATAAATTAATTGTATTAGCTAAATTGCAAAGTCCTCCTCCCATACCAGGTTTTACTTTATTATTTATTATTACTCTTCCCTCTTTATAGCCTTTTCGTTTATTTACTGTTCCAATTGTTTTCCAATAAGAAAATGATTCACCTGGGTGTATGATTAACCCATTTATCTTGCTAGATGCTATTTCGATATTAACTACTTTATTTTCTTGTAGTTCTGGCTCAGTTCCCTTTTTTATTAAATAAGAATTATATTCTGAAATTGTTATAGGTAATTTATCACTAGATTTTTTATGAGCAAATTTTTCCCTACTAAATAAGTCTTTTATATCTCTTTGAATAATTCCTTTTCTTACTGCTAACTTAAAAAGAAAATCACTTCTTTCACTTAATAATTTTTTATTTGACATTTTACTACCTTCTTTTATTTCTATATTTCCTATTCTATTCTTATATTTTTTACTACGATTGTAAAATTTTAATACAATTCTTTCTAAATGGCGTTTTATTCCAATCTTTTTTTCAGTATAATAACCTATGTATTTTACTAAAATACTTGCAATATTCGCATTATTAGCTCCTAATATATCTTTAAAAGTTTGATCTCCAATAAAGACAACTTCGTTTTTTTGTAATCCCATCAATTCTATTGCTCTTAAATAATTATCAGGTTTTGGCTTATTTGCATTATCAATGTAAGGACATTGTTCTATATTTTTTAGGAAGGCTTCTATTCTTTTTACACCATTATCTGATAAAATAAATGTTTTAAATCCTATTTTTTGTATTCTCTTAAACAATTCATCAACTTCAGGAGTAGATGGCTCACCATGTGGAACTAAGGTATTATCCAAATCAAATAATATTCCTCTAAATCCTTTTTCATATAATTTTTCATAATCAATTGTAAAAACACTTTCAGCATATTCATAAGGATATAACTTTTTAAACATAATATACCTCTTTTTTTCAAATTTGTTACTATAATATCACAATAGCAAATATTATTCAACTAAAAAAGAAAGTATTTGATTTACAATAAATACTCTCTTTTATACATTATTCTAACTTATTTTTAAATTGCTGTTAGACAAATCCCCCGTCCCTTTGTCGATAATATTAATTATTAAATCAACAGATTTGTCAATTCCAAAGTAATCTGAATTTATACAAATATCATAGTTTTCAAGTTTTCCCCATTCTCTACCAGTATAGTGTTTGTAATGATTTGCCCTTTGTTTATTTATTTGTTTTATATGTTTTTCTGCATCTTTTTCTTTTATCTTATAATATTTTGTGGCTCTTTTAATTTTATTTTCTAACGAATTATAGATAAATATATTAGTTACATCTTTTTTGTCTTTTAATATATAATCAGCACACCTTCCAACTATAACGCAGTTTTCTTTTTCATATATGTCATTAATAATATTTGATTCAGTACTAAATAATTCATCTTCAGCTGTCATAGCATTATCATTAATAAAATCTGTGCCTATTCTTTTTTGCTCATTTTCTTCAATATATTCTTTTGAATATCCTGTTTCTTCTCTGACAATTTTTATTAATTCTTCATCATATAATTT
>ONTJ01000030.1 GCA_900320735.1 uncultured Eubacteriales bacterium | reverse complement strand
TGTGTCTTTACTAGGATTATTGATAACAATTAGTCTTTTATGTGTTCTCATTTCAAATTGTTCACGTGAATCTTTGTATTTGTGAACAGCTCTTAAGATTGTAACTTTTTCAATTTTAGTTGGTAGTGGTACTGGTCCACTTACTTCGCCACCTGTTCTTTTAACAGTTTCTACAATCTTACTAGCAGCTTGATCAATTGTTTTAGGATCATAAGCTTTTAAGTTGATTTGAATTTTGTTAGTCATTGTTATATCCTCCTTTCGCCTATATCTTGTATAGACTTGCTCCGTATAAGTTACCTGATACACAGTTTCATTATTATATAATAACAACTTAACCTGGTGTGTCAGCAATCTCACACATCTATGCCAGTCACACACAGTTTCAATTATAACCCCCTTTTTACATAAAATCAAGTGTTTTTGAGCATTTTTATAAAAAAAATGAACTTTTTACAAGTTCACTTAAATTAATCTTTATTTTTATATTTTTCACTCATTTCAAGTGCATATTTTTTTGCACTAGCATTTCCCTCTTCAATAGCTATTTTAAAATATTCTTCTTTTATTTTTTGCAAGAAACTATATGTTTCTTTATTTTTAGGAGCAAATATAACTATATTGTTTCTCTCAAAATTTTTTCTCTCATTAATTTTTTTTGAAACGGTACAATGATCTTCCAAAGATATATAAGTAGATGAATATGCATCTTTAGAATTATAATTTACTATATAACTAAGTATATTTTTTGTTCTTAAGTATACATATATTTTAGCTACATTTGTTATCTTAGCATTTGAAATGGCTTTAAGCAATATTTCATTATCAGACAATTCTTCCACTTTATGAAATGAATAATCTTCATAATCATTAAATATTTTTAATAAATTCAAATATTCTTTTACTTCAATTGTTTCTTCTAATTGTTTTTTTCTTTCTGCTAATTTTAAATTTTCCTCTTTTATTTTCAACAAACTATGATATTCTTTTTTTAAATTTTTCAAATCTGTTTCATTCATATTATTTCCTCACTTTAATCATTAATGTATATGATAGCATACACAAAAAACATTTTCAAGAAAAAAAACACTTTTTTATAAGTGTTACTTTGCCTCAACAATTAATTTTATTGCTGTTCTCTCTTCTGAATCAATTAGTATATCCGCGAAAGCTGGAATGCATATTAAATTTTTACCAGTAGGTGCCACAAAGCCTCTTGCAATCGCTATGGCCTTTATAGCCTGGTTAATTGCTCCTGCACCTATTGCTTGCATTTCTACAACAGTTTTTTCCCTAAATACATTAGCAAGAGCTCCTGCTACTGAATTAGGATTTGATTTAGATGAAACTTTGATTGTTTCCATAATTTTGCCTCCTTAATTACACTTAATTATATGTAATTAATAACAAAAATATTAATTAAAATAAAAATTATTTTCTTTCTCTTTTCCTAAAACAGTTTCATCACCATGTCCCGGGTATATTCTTATATTATCATCATATTTTTTTATTTTATCAATTGATTTTCGCATATCCAATATATCTGAATATTCCAAGTCACATCTCCCTATGTTATTTTTAAATAAAAAATCTCCTGTAAACATCACGTTGTCATCATAAAAATAATATGTAACCAAATCGTTTCTATGTCCCTTAGTATATATCACTTTAAAATTAAAATCATTTACGCTATAGTCACCTTCAATAACATCTATTAATCTTGTATAATCTATTTCCTTATTTATATTGTTATAATAAACTGGAACTTTGTATTTGTAAACAAGATCATTTAGTGCACCAACATGATCAAAATGTGCATGGGTTATCAATATTGCACATAGATTAAATTGATTATTTGTAATTATCTTATCTATTTTTTTAAATTCATCACCAGGATCAATTATGATTAAATCATTGTTTTTAACTAAAAAATAACAATTTTCTAAAAGAGGTCCTACAACTATTTTTTTTATATTCATTTTACTTAAATATCTCCAATAATTCTTCTAGAGAAATAATATTAATAAATTCACATTCTTCTCTCTCTTTTGTAAATTTTACAGGTATACCGCCTGCTTCTTTCCATAATCTTAAATTACCAGAGTAATCATCAACTAGTATGGCATCCTTTGTTTTAGTCATCATTGTTTTCGGAACAGTTTTAGGCACTGGAATAATAGTTAAATCTTCAAATAAACTATTTATAAATTCTATCTTAGCCTTTGCTTCTTTTAATGAATTTATATGTGTTAGTATTGAAATATTAAATTTCTTAGATGCATCTAATTTTTTTATTGCATTTATACTATCATTTAAGTCAGTGCTTTCTTCTATCAATGTTTCCCAATCTATTTTTGAATATAGAAGTCCTACTTCTTTAGTTTGAGTCTTAACATCTAAATTTAACTTTTTTGCTAAATTATATATTGGAGTTATAGTATCAAGTATTACTCCATCAAAATCTATATATAAATTTTTCATAAGTTCTCCTTATTTTTGTAATTTTCAATTATTTCCCACTTAGGTAATAATCTAAATTCAATTTTTTCTTTCTTTACTGGATGATTAAATCTTATCTTATATGCAAAAAGCATTATTTGTTTTTTATCTTGAAAACCATATCTTTGATCTCCATATAAAGGATGATTGATATTACTCATTTGAAGTCTTATTTGATGATGCCTACCTGTTATTAAATTGACCTTTATTAGTGACACATCTTCCTTATTATCGTAGTACAATAACTTATATTCTAGTATACTTTCCTTACCATTTTTATTATCTATATATGAAGAAAAAGTCTTCTCATTTTTAGATATATAGTCTACTAGTCTATCTTCATTTTTCACTTTACCATGGACTACCGCTAAATATTCTTTATGAAAATCATTTTTTCTAATTGAATCACTTAGTCTAGATGCTGCTTTAGATGTTTTAGCGAACACCATTAATCCTGAAACAGGTCTATCTAATCTATGAACAAGTCCCAGATAAACATTACCTTTTTTATCATATTTTTTCTTTAAATATTCCTTTATGATTGTTATCATATCAATATTGCTACTTGAATCTTCTTGTACAGGAACATTATATGGTTTTTCTACTACAATTATATGATTATCTTCATATATTACATTTAAATTATTCATCTTTTTCCCATCTTCCATATATGCCGCAAGGAAGTACAAGGTTACTATTTTCCATAGGTAACCCAATTTCACCAGAAGATATAATCCCCTTATTTTTCTTATTTACGGTAAGAAATAATATATTTTCAAGTGTCTTAGGAGAAAGTCCTGTAGTATATGAGTTTATCAAGAAAAATAATGGATCATCACTCAATACTTCTGTACATAAATCAACTAATTTATATAAACTATCCTCAATATTCCATACTTCTTTATTTGCACCTCTACCAAATGATGGAGGATCCATAATAATCGCATCATATTTATTTTCTCTTCTTATTTCTCTTTGAACAAATTTTATTACATCATCTACTATAAATCTTACATATCTATCTTCCAAATTAGAACTTTTAATATTTTCTTTTGCCCAATCCACCATACCACGTGATGAATCAACATGTACTACGTCTGCTCCTGCATAAGCACATGCACATGTTGCACCACCTGTATATGCGAATAAATTAAGTACTTTTATTTTTCGATTAGATTTTTGTATTTTATCAATCATATAATCCCAATTAACAGCTTGTTCTGGAAAAAGTCCCGTATGTTTAAAACCCATTAATTTTATATTGAAAGTTAAATCTTTATATTTTACTGTCCATCTTTCTTTAGTTTTTTTATTATATTCCCATGAACCTCCACCAGTTTTACTTCTATGATATGTTGCATTAACATTATTCCATAAATCACTATGATTGCTATCCCATATTATTTGTGGATCAGGCCTTGATAAAAGTATATTATTCCAATTTTCGAGTTTCATACCATTTTTCATATCAAGAATCTTATAATCTTTCCAATTATCAGCTAGTAACATAATATCACTTCCTCCTTTAATTATAACAAAAAAAGATATTCATTTAAATATCTTTTAATCATTTTTGTATTTTAAGTATTTACTTAATTCGTTTTCGGAAACACTATTAATAAAATTTACGGCATTCATTATTTTTTCATTTTCTTCATTATTATATCGAATATTTCTTTGAAGTCTAGATATTTCAATTAAATTTTCAAGTACTATCTTGTATAATTCTTTATATGTCTTCTTTTTTAACAAGTTATATGCAATAAAATAACCTATATCACTCTTAAACCTATTTTTACTTGAAATTAAATTAAATGTTTTCTTATTTAAATATTGTATTTGTTGGTTCATAGATTTTTCATTTATTGATTCTATTTTAACCCTACTTCTATCATTTAAATCAAGATTATTGTTTCGAATACTCATAAGTGCTTTCTTATATTCATTCTTCATATATCACCTAATTAATTTTATATTTTAAAAATTTCTTTATTTCATTCTCATCTGTTGTATTAAAAAATTCTAAAACATTTTCCATTGTATTAATTTGTTTTTCATAATTAACTAATTTTTCTTCTAATATATCTGTATTACTAAATAATTTTTCATGTTTTGAAATATTGATAATTACAAATATAAGTTCTTGAAGAATTATTATATCCCAAAGATACTTAATAGAAATATTTTCTTGTTCAATTGAAGATATAAAATTTTCAAAAAGCATTAAAGTTAATAAAATAATATTACATTTTGTATACTTTGAACTTTCTTTACTATTTTGCTTTATTTTTAAACCAATTTCATCTTTTTCATTCTCATATTCACTTTTTATTTCTTTTAAAAATTCAATATATTCTTTTTTATCCATACTACTGCCTCGCTAAAAGTATTATACTAATAATCAATATTTATATCAACAATTACTTAATTATTTTATTAAATTCCTCAGGCATATTTGTTTCAAATGCCATATTTTTTTTAGTAATTGGATTTAATAGTTCAAGTTTATATGCATGTAAAAACATTCTTTTACTTTTATCTTTTCTTCCATATTTTCTATCACCTAAAATTGGTGTATTATTTTCTTTCATATGTACTCTTATTTGATTTTTTCTTCCTGTTTTTATGTTTATATTAAGTAACGAAAAATTATTATTACTCTTTATAACATTATAGTCAGTAATTGCTAACTTACCTATTTTTTTATCTTTAGTAGAATATACAATCATATTTTTTTCAGTTAAATAACTTTTTATAGTGCCTTCATTTTTAGTTAAAATACCATCTACAATAGCATAGTAACAACGCTTTTTTACTATATCATTCCAGTTATTTTGATACATATTTTTTATAGCTTGGGTTTTGGCAAACATCACAATTCCTGATGTATCTTTATCTAATCTATGAATTACAAATATCTTATTATTTTTATTTGTTTTTTTCACATAACTACTTACCATATTATATAGAGTATTATTTTTTTCTCCATCAGTACTTACTGTAAGCAGATTATATGGTTTGTTTACTACAATTATATATTTATCTTCATATATTATATCAAGTTTATTTGTAGACTTAATCTTTATAATATCACCTTTATTTATTTTATAATTATATTTTGTAATACATTTATTATTTACATAAATATAATTGTCATGAAGTAATTTTTTTATATTATTCTTAGATAAATCTACTAGTTTACTACGTAAATATTCATATAAAAATGCATTTTCTTCTACCAATATTTCTTTCATACTATACCTTCTTTATAACTATATGAATCCTATTTGAATCCTTTTTCGCTCTTTGCATAGAATAATTTGTTAAGAATGTATATGTTATATCATATTTTTCTAAAATTGTCTTTATTTTTTCAATATTATATATAAAATATTCATGTTCAAATATAAAATCCTTAAGTCCTATAGTGAAAGTAGTGGTTCTAATTTGAATATTATATTTGTTACTGTAAAAACATTCTAGATGTCTTTTATTACCATCTACGACATCATAAACATCATCATTACTTCTTCTATTATCTAAATCAATTATCATTATTCCTCTGCTATTTAAGTGACTCAGTGCATTTGAAAGTGCTATTTCAAATTCCTCGTAACTTTGTAAATGATTAAATACAGAATGCATCGATATAATTGCATCAAATTTTTCATCTATTTTGAAATCTAATATGTCCATTTTATATACATTATTTTTAACCTTACTTTTAGCAAGTAAAACCATTTTATCACTATTATCTATTCCATATACTCTATATCCTAATTGCTTTAACACATTCATATGAATCCCGCTGCCGCATCCCAAATCCAAAATCCATTTTTTATCTTTTGTTAAATTTAGAATAAATCTAAGTTCTCTATTATAGTTTCTATATTTATTAAAAATTTCATAAAAATCAGAATATTCATCATAATCACTATATATCTTGTCTATCATAATTACCTCTTACCTATAAAAAAATGAATAAAATTGCTCTTATTCATTTACTACATATGGATTAAGCTGAGAACCATCTCCACTCAATACAGTTAAATAATTTTTTAGTTTTAATACAAATCTCACATTACCATAATTATCTAAATCAGTTAACTCATTTGTTAAATATGATAAATATTTAAAACTATCTGAATATTCTACCCAAATACTACTATTATTGATAATATATGTTTCATCATTAATAAATGAATTTAAGTAATCACTATATGATAATAAACTAAATGAAATAAGATTATTTTTTACTTTTTCAAGATAGTTATCATTATAATATGAATTAATATAACTGTTTAAACCATCTTTTTTTATGTGAGTAATTTCCTCATCTTTTAATAAATATATACTATGATATTCATCTGTTTTTAGTATTCTATATATTTGTCCATCAAATGAGACATAATTTCTTGGATTTGATCCTTTAAATACATATTCATCATCATATTTATATAATCCGCTTGAATCATCTTGCTCACTTACAACGTCATATAAAGTTTTACCATCAACGTAATTAAATGACACATCATTATCATGTGCAGTTACTAACACTTTAGTATCTTCATAATTTTTCATAGTAATTGGATTTTTTGTATTCTTATCTAAATAACCACTACTTATTAAATCATCTACAGTATATTCTATTACTTTAGCGCTATTAACATCTGCTAAATATTTTAATTTTGCACTTTCAATTATATTACCTTTAGCACTGTTATATGCACTTACTTTGCTTATTGATATCACATCAATTATCTTAGGATAGGCGATTATACTTATAACCGCAAGTATTACTATTACCGATAAAATTTCTATTAACGTAAATCCTTTTTTCATAGTCACCCTCCTATACTATATATCAATTCTCCATCATAATTATAATAGTTATCATCAGATACTATATATTCATCATATATCTGAATATTACCAGTTGAATCTATTGATAAGTCCCTATATGTTTTTAAATTAACTAATATACTATCTTCATTATATATCGCTTTGATTATAGGATATTTTGTAGTTATAATATCAAATTTATCATATATATTTTTAACTACAACTTTTTTATTTGCATTTATTATACCATATTTGTTATTTTCCTTGTATATAAATAATTTATCATTTAAATTACTAAATAAAGTATCATCTAAAAATATAATTTCATCATATTTTGTATTTAACACTTCTCTACCTTGAGAATCTAAAACCCCATATTGATTATTATTTGAAACAATTGCATAGCCATTTTTATTAAAATCACTAACATATTCAAATTCTTTATCAGTTATTACATTACCTCTTTTATCAATGAAACTATATTTTTTATTATCTGTATATATTTTCATATAACCATTTACATATGTATCATCGACAGGTACTACGTCAGTAAATTTTCCTATAACTTTACTTGGAGTAATTACTGTATATTCATTTTTTTTACTTATAAAATCATAGGATTCTTCAAGCACAATACCATCAGAATAAGTATATTTAACATTATCATTTGTATTAATTTTTTCTCTTGTAAGCAAATTTATATAGTCTATAGTTGCATCTTCTTTTATACCAATTGCAACATCAGAATTTACATCCTCTACTCTTATTCTTTTATATAAATTTGTCTCGTACACTACCTTATCATCTTTTATTATGAAATATCTATTATTTTCATCTTCTTTTTTTATATAAAACACATTATTATCAAGAACTCTTATATCATCTAGGGTATATTTATATACTTCTTTACCTGTTTGTAAATTTATTATAGTAGATGATGAATTAATCTTTACTTTAGCATACATACTTTTTTCATTATTTGTAAGTGTTGATATTTCTATTGATATATTTTTGTCATCCACTTCATCAACTTTATATGAATATATCTCAGTTCCGTCGTTATTTAAAATTCCCATTTTATCATCAATTGTATACATAAATATACCTGATTTTGAATAAGTAATATTATCATACTTAAATCTTGTAACTTCATTTAAATGACTATCAAGTAATCCCATTTTCAAACCCTTATCAGTAAATTTTGACACTATATATCTATTACCATATAAATTAGCTGAAAATATATTACCAAATTGAATTTCATTATTACCTCTTCCATTTATAATACCATATAGATTATTATAATTTTTCACAACCGCATATCCGCTATGAAAATCACTACCATATAAGTATTTAGGTTTAACAACTTCACTACCACTATTGTTAATATATCCAACTTTCTGATTTGATTCTATTTTAATGAGATTTATTACATCGGCTTTAACATTATTTACAAATATATAAACTCCTAAAATTGATACAAACACAAAAGCAATTATAGGTAATATTTTAGAAGTACCTATAAATATTTTATGTTTTATACTTTCATTTTTAACTTCGCTACTTACTATCTCACTAGAAGGAACTGGTTCAAAATCAAGTTCATCATCAAAGAAAATATTATTTCTATCATCCATTTTTGTTCCTCCTATTCTTATACAATAATAATACCATATTTTTGTTAATATTTAAAGTAAAAAACCAATATATTTTATATTGATTTATTCGTCATAACGTGCCTTTACTATTATTCTAGATTTGCCACCATTTTCGCATGTTACTAGTGTAATATGGTACCCATCATATCTAGTAT
The DNA here is from genome assembly GCA_900320735.1 of uncultured Eubacteriales bacterium. Lineage (GTDB taxonomy): Bacteria > Bacillota_I > Bacilli_A > RF39 > UBA660 > CAG-433. Next base: position 36,196 of record ONTJ01000030.1, on the reverse strand, counting down.
AATAACTAGTATCATCAGGACTAACATATCTTGAAACTTCATAAACTTTATATTCTATAGTTCTCCCTCTATTATCCGTAATCGAAATAATATCGCCACTTTTTAAATTTTTAATATAGTAAAAAAATGAGCCGTGTCCTCTAAAGTTATGCCCTGATATTACATTTCCACCCTTTTCATTTAAATTAACCCCATATGTTTTAATTGCGCCTATATTCATTGCAGAATATGTTTGTTCCTTTAATATAACAGTATTTAATCCTATTTTAGGTATAGTTAAAACACCAAGTATTGTATAACCATTATAGCTAATTGAATATGTTTTATCTGAAGTAGAAGGTTCAACTTTTTTATCTATTTTATTTTCAAATAATTCAACTGCTTCTTCTTCTAAACTATTAAGTTTTCTTTCTCTAAAATCAGAGTATATCATCAAAAAAGTTACAAAATATAAAACAAAGATCAAGACAAAAATAAGTATATTTAATAACCTTCTCATAAGCAATCCTCTCTATTCTAATATAATTATATCACAACAAAAATCTTCTATCAATACTAGCATAAAAAAAAGGATACTTAGTATCCTAATTTCTTCAATGTTTTATTGAGAATTGCTGTATATTTTTTATCACTTGTTTTTGCATATACTATAACATTATTAATTTTATATAATTTCATGTATCCATTCTTTGTATCTTTTATATAAGAATATTTTTTATAATCTTTTATTTTATAATTCTTATATTCAGTTTTTAAATATTTATCTGCACTAGTTTCATTATCAAATTCTATATAGAAATATTGGACATCTCCATCTCCTGCTTCTATAAATTTTCTAACATCAATATCATATTTATCAGTTTGATCAATTATAGTATAGCCATCCTTATTTGAAAAATATTCATTAAACTTTGTGTACGAAAGTTTTTCAATATTTTTACATCCAGCAAGTATAAAAACAAATATAACCGTTGATAATAATTTTACAATTTTTTTCATAAAACCACTCCTTATTCTATATTAATTTTAACATATAATATCCATTTTATCAATATCATTTATAAGCTTCTAATCTATTTATTTTTACTCCTCTAGATGAAAATTTCTTTTCATATTCAGTCATTACATTATCTTCAAAATCACTATTATGCAAATCTAATGTTACATTTCTTAGTTTATAACCAAAATTACTAAGTGATTCAATAGAGAATGCAAATAAATCTATATTATCAGTCTTCATGAATATGACCTTATTTTCTTTAAATATGCCATCATATCTAGTTAAAAATCTCTCATGTGTAAGTCTTCTTTTGGCATTTCTATTTTTAGGCCAAGGATCTGAAAAATTTAAATATATAAGATCAATCTCTTGTTCAAAGACATCTTCAATTAATCTTGCATCCATCCTTATTAATCTCAAATTACTTATTTCTTCATCTTCCAATTTATTTACAGCTTTAACTATTACGCTATCATACATTTCAATACCGATAAAGTTTATTGAAGGATACTTTTTAGCCATACCTATTATAAAATCACCTTTACCCATACCTATTTCAATATGAATAGGATTAAGGTTATTAAAAACTTTATTCCATTTTCCTCTATATTCTTCTGGATTTTTAATAACGTACTCACTATTTTTAATAGCTATATCTGCGCCTTTTACATTTTTAAGTCTCATAAATATCACCTTTATTAATTATACTATGAATGTGTAATAAAAACTAGTATTTACTAGTAACAAAATAAACTATTGTGCATAAAATAAAATGAAAGATTAAGGAGGTAATTATGAATTACGACAAAACTATTGTATACGAAGATCAAAGACCTGGATTTGAAAGTTATAGTATGATGAACATGGGTTATCCAAATATACCGATGATGCCAAATATGGGATTTGCCCCAAATAATAATCAACTTGAAATGAGAATATCTAATTTAGAAAAGCGAATATCCAATTTAGAAAATAATATAAGCAAACTTCAAAATAATATATATCCTCAAGCAACTGATTATCAAACATATTCTACTGATTATTCTTCATATCAAAACTCTATGAACATTATGTAAAAACACTTATAAGTGTTTTTTATTTATACATAATAAGTGCTGAAAAACAATAAATTTGTTCTTCAGAAAACATAGTTATACTCACTTGATATTTTATATCAATTATATCTTTATGTTCACTTAAGAATTCATTTATTCTTTCCTCTAAGTCAGACTCATGTGATTCATCAAATATTCTTACTTTCATCTATATCACCATAATAAAAATAACATATTAAATGTTATTTTTTTGTCACATAATAGGATTTATATTGAATATCATCAATTTTATATGATATTAATACTTTCACTTCCATTTCAAAATCTTCAATTTCACCTTCGTATGGTATATAACCAACCAATATAACACCAGATGGAGTTTCACTTGGAATTAAATCTACTTTTTTATCAAATATGCCAACAGATGGAAATATATCATCAGTTTGTTTGTCATGAATTGCAACTGCGCTAATGTCTCTAAGTTCATTAGATGGATTATCAATTATAACTTGATAACGAACTTCATTAGATATTTTCTCACACAACACTTCTATTGTAAAAGGAATATCCTCACTACTTTCCTTAACTTTTTTTAATTCTTTTACTGATTTTATATATATATCTTTTTCTTTTTCTACATTAACTTTTTCTTTTGTTTTTTCAACTTTTACATTTTTTTCATCAGAACATGCACTTAGTGAAAATATTGTAATTGCAAACAAAATTATTAAAACTATCTTCTTCATATTATAAAACCTCTGGCAAATAATCTTCTATTATTTTTTTCATAACTATAGGTGTATTTTCTTCGTATACATCTATCTGTTCATCAAACCCTGTACTATCTTTCATCGGTCTATCTGATATACCTTTTATAACAAAAAAATCAATATTATTTTTTATAGCAATTTTACATATTGCATGTGTCTCCATATCAGATGCATCTATTGCGTTACTTGCTAAGTAAGTTAAGTCTTTCCATAAAACTAGTGACTTATCTGATGTACCTAAAATTCCTTCAACATATGGAAGTTTAATATCAACTTTAGGTACGTCTATAAATATTTCTTCCGGTAAATCAACAGTTAAATCTCTTATAATTGAATCATAATCTAATACTTTTTCTGGTAACATGACATCTAAATAATCATATGAATCATTAACTGCTACACAGGTTCCAAGTACAATTATTTTATCAAGTGAGAATCTATCAATCATATATTGAGCAGCCGCTGCAGCATTTACTTTTCTAATACCTGTTCTAAAAAAAACTACATCTTTATTCATAAATACTGTTCTATAAAACTCTCCATATGGATATCTTTCTAAATTAGATTCATCAATACTATATATTTTAAGTAATGTATTAAATTCTGCTTTAGCCGCAACTGCTATACCTATCATAATTCTTTTCCTTCCTCTTTATATCTAGTTAAAAATAAATCTTCATTTTCATCTAAGACTTCTATATTTTCATTAATTTGTGGAAGATCATTCTTACTAGATAAATTAAAATAATCTAAAAATTGATTTGTTGTTTTATAAAGCATTGGTTTGCCAGGCAAATCACTTTTTCCAGCATCCTCAATAAAACCTTTAGATATTAAATTTCGAATCATTTGAGAGGAATTAACTCCCCTAATTTCATCAATTCTCATCCTAGTAACTGGTTCATTATATGCAATAATTGCAAGTGTCTCAAGTGCAGATTTACTTAAATTATTACTTACAACGTCCGTAAGTTTTGATATATATTCTTTATATTCTTCCTTAGTAGCTAGTTTATATTTATTACCAAGTACTTTAAGTTGTATACCCCTATCTTTATATGTTTCGCTTAACTTTTTAAGTTCAATTTTTATTTTTTCTTCATCTTCATCCAATATATCTGAAAGTTCCAGTAATGATAATCCTTCTTCTCCTACTGCAAATAAAAGTGCCTCTAATACATTATTCATTTTTAATACCTTCCTCCCTAGATATTACAATATTATTAAAATTATCATCTTGTGTTATAGTTATTTCTCCATGTTTTGCCATTTCAAGTATAGATAGGAATGTTACTACAACATATTCTTTAGTTCGGATTTCAAACAAATCAAAGAAAGATACTTTTTTCTTTTTAATTAATATATCTCTTATTTGAGTAGTTCTTTGTGTCACAGATAATTCTCTTTTTGTTATTTTTGTTTCCCTTGGTTTTTCCTCTTCTTTTCTTTTTAGAAATCCATTTAAAGCATTTATTAAATCTTCTAAAGTTATTTCTCCATCATTACTAACTTTATTTTCTTTATATTCACTTAAATTTATTGGTTCTTTAGTAAAGATTTCTTTTCTTTCTTCTTCTAATACTTTGAACGTATCTACCATATCTTTATATTTTTTATATTCAAGTAGTCTATTTATCAATTTTTCTTTTGGATCTTCTTCATAGTCATCATCTTCTTCATTTTTAGAAGTTGGAAGAAGTAATCTTGATTTCATTTCTATAAGTTCGGATGCCATTACTAAATATTCACTTGCAATATCTAAATTCATTTCTTTCATTCTCTTAATAAATTCTAGATATTGTTTAGTTATTTCTTCAATAGAAATATCATATATATCCATCTTTGATGTTTTTATTAGGTGTAAAAGTAAATCTAATGGTCCCTCAAAATCATTAATAATAAAATTATGCATATACTCTTCACCTACTTACACTAATATAATTATACCATTATATGTTATAAAATAAAAGTATTTTAGCATTTAAAAAAATCTGAATAGTATTCAGATTTTATATCTCAGTTACCACAGTAATTATCATAGGCTTACATTCTGTCTCGGCATATAAATATTTTCCTAATTCTTCTCTTATACCATTTTTAATTTTATTAAATTCAACATAATTATTACTTATATTGCTATTTATTACCCCAAGTGATATTTCCTTCATTTTTTCTATTATTTGAGTACTTTCTTTAACATATATAAACCCTCTTGTTAAAACTTCTGGGCCCGCTAATATTTCTTTAGTTTTTTTATCTAAAGTAGCACAAATAATAACAATACCATTTTCACTTAAAAGTTCTCTATCCTTAAGTACAAGCTCACCTATATCAGTAGTAGAATTACCATCTATTAAAAGCTCATTTACAGGAATCATTTCTTTTTCTTCAGTTAAATTACCATTTTCAAATATAGCAGCTTCTCCATTTAATTTAAGAATTATATTTTCCTTGCTAATCCCAATTGACGATGCAATATTAGCATTTTCAAGCATATGCCTATATTCTCCAATTACTGGAAAATAATATTTAGGATTCATTAAATTTAACATAAGCATTAAATCTTCACTTGATGCATGATTAAGTAGATGATTACTTGATGAAAGCATTACTACATTGGCACCTAATTTACTTATATCATCTGACAATTTAGCTGATATTTTTTCCATACCTACTTGAACAGGTTCTAGATAAAATATTGTATCATTTTCATTAATCTTAACATATTTATCATAACCATTTACAATTCGCTCTAAATTCATGAATGGTCTTTCATTTTCATTGGAAATCAAAATTACCGAATCTCTATCCTCTATATTAGTTAAATTACCTATTCTAGATTTATCAAAAGTGACATACCCTTCATCAATAACATAATTTACTATATTTTGTAATTTTTTACCCATTACTACTATTTTTCTATGTGTTTTAGATACTTCTGTAAATAATTCTTGAAGTCTCGATATATGGTTTGTAAATAATGTAACTATTACTCTACCATCATTATGTAGAAGAACATCTCTTACATCATTGGCAACTCTATTATAAGGTGCTGTATATCCTGTCTTTTGTGCATATTCTGATTCACTCAAAAGACATAATACGCCTTGTTTTCCTATATATGCAAGCTTACCTATATCAGTTTTATATGCCCCTGTCATAGATGAATCAAATACAAAATTACCAGTATACATAATCGCACCATCTTCTGTGTTTAATACATAACCTACTGTATCAGGGACTGAGTGTGTTAAACTAACTGGAAATACACTATTTTTACCAAATGTAATTTTTTTATGTGCAGTTATCAAATGTAAATTATCAAATTTAATATCACTATCAATAAAATCTCGTTTTAATAAATCACAAGTAAATTTAGTAGCATATACATTAATATCAGGTATATTCCTTACTATATCACATACCGCACCCATATATTTTTCGTGCCCATGAGTTAAAAATATACCCTTTATTCTTTTTATGTTATCACTCAAAAATTTAAAGTCAGGAATTATATAATCAACTCCAAGCATTTTATCACTTGCATACTTAAGACCAGCATCAAATATAAACAAATCATTATCAACATCAACAACATACATATTTTTGCCATTTTCATTAAGCCCGCCAAGTGCAAAAATTTTAATTTTACTCATTTTTTTCTCCTTTCATTTTTTTACTAAAGAAATCAGCAATTACAATTATAACAAAAAAAGACAAAAATTAAAAGTATTTGTCTTTAATTTATTCCACATATAGACAATCGTCACTATCCGAATATGCTGCATCCTCATCATCTACATATATAAACTCATAACCATAATTATAATCAGAATCAACTGTAATTTTTATATATGACTTAGAATCAATTATTTTATTGTTTAGAGGATTTTTAGTATCTTTATCCATGAGTTTAGCTTTTACTAATTCGCCATAACTTAAATTACAAAAAATATTTGTTTCACCATTTTCTTCTTTTTTTTGTAAATTATCATTTACTAAATTAGATATTTTAGTATTAGTATTGACTAATACTTTAGCATTTTCTATTGTAATAGAAACTATATTATTATAGTCATTTTGTCTCCTACTATTATAGTATTTAAGTACGTTGATTGACACAATTGATAATATAATTGATAATACAACTATAACTGCTAAAAGTTCTACTAAAGTATAACCTTTTTTCATTTATATCACCTTCTATTTTAATTATAATATATTTTTATGTTTTTTAAAAGAAAAAAATGGATTATTTATCCATTTCACTTCTCATTACTACATACTCATAAATTTCATTATCTATAAGTACAAATTTACTTGTATTTTCGTCTAACTTAATGTATACAATAGCTTTTTCTACATTATTTCTAACATCTAGTAATTCCTTAAAACTATTTACTTTTATTACATTCTTATTTACATCTACACTAGTATCACTAGATTCAGTTATATAAGAATCATATTGTCTAAGTATTTTATTTATATATCTATCATATTTACTTTCTAAACTTTTCTTTTTAATAAATGTTTTAAATAAAGTTGCTAATAATATTAAAGTTATTGCTAAGAATATAAATGATAAAACTAGCATTAATACATTTATAGAACCTTCATTAGTTTGAAGTGTATAAGTTAAACTATTATTCATATCATTACTCTTAACAATAGAAATCATTTGTTGTGATAATGGAACCTCTACAGTCATAACTTTATTTTGTCGAATGTTACCACCATTATTTTGATATTGAATATAATAATAAACTACTAATCTACATTTAGCATTTATACCATAACTTGTTTTAAATGAATTAGTAAGTGCATTATATTTTTTATAATCTACTTTTATAGTATCATCAATAACTATATCCTTACCACTTGTTTTCTCTTCTTTAATAGATTCTTGTTTTGAATATATTACTTTATCATTATTATCAGTATCTACAATTTTAACATCCGCTAAAACCCTTGTTGTTACATCAAAAGTATCATTTGAATTATATTTAACATTATATCTATACTTAAGTTCAATATTATCAATAATACTAGATATATATTGCATACCCTCATCTAAATATTCCCTATTATAATATTTTTTATCACTTAGATATACTTTATAATTTACTCCACCATTTTCATGATAATTAATCTCGTCAGTAGTTATTATTGCCTTTGATTCATTATAAAAGTATAAACTGATCATTCCACATAAAATCATCCCGAAAATTAATATAATCTCTAACTTATTCTTTTTCATTTTTCTCATCTCCTAATTAAATAATTCATTTAACCAAACACTTGGTAGTCCTAAATATTTAAATCTTGTTAAAACCTTCCCTACGACACTTGCTTCTGCAATTACTGTATTATCTTCTTGATTATTATTATCACCCTTTGTTGTGTAATAAGCTTTTTCATTCTTAATTACCTTTTTAGTAATTCTATGGGTTATAACCTTATTATCATATTTAAATGCTAATATATCACCTTCGTTTAATGATGATCTTGCATCCTCATTTAATTTATCTATTAATACAACATCACCTTTTTCCATATAAGGAAGCATTGAATTTGAACCTATTACCATTATTTGATATTTAAAAAATCCTGAGTTTAGACCAACTAATATTAATAATATAACAACAACTACAAAATATAGTTTATTACCCTTCCTTTTGTCTTTTGGCTTATTTAAAATCTGATTTTTTGTAGTAGCCATAACCATTATTGAAAGTAATACTGGTAATATTATTAATGCAATTGATTCAAGATAAGGACCAATATTCGGAAAAATAACACACACATATATTAATTCTTCAACTATCGTTCTATACATAATTGCAGGATATACATCAGTCCTACTATGCATTATTGTCATAAATATATTTTTTGTTATACTTGCAATTATTATTAAACCAACATATTTATAAATTTCATCTTTTACTCCAAAATTATAAGCAGGAAAATTCTTACTCATTTCAAATATTATAAACAATATACATGAAGTAACTAAAACTAATTTATTTTTATTTGATTTACTAATTAGTTCATGTCTTATAAATTCCATTAATACTATTGTCACAAATGTCGGCATTATATTTTTAGTAAAATTCGTAAATGTAAAACTATATATTGTTTTTGCAAAACCAATATATAATCCAAATAAATATATAACTAAATAATATACTAATAAATAGATAAGTATATTTTTCATTATTTTTCTATCGTTAGCATCCCTTTTAATATCTATACCGAATAATATAAATATTGCACCTAGTGCTGCTAATAAAAACAAAATATGTAGTTCATGATCGAATAATTTAGGAAACATGAAATTAATTATTGAAACAAGTCCTAAAAATATTTCAATGCATAAACACTTTTTTACGCTAGTTTTCATTCATATCTCCCTCTTTTATTTTTGAACATAATAGAATGTCGTACTAAAATCTGAAATACTTACTTTTTCTAAAGGCATACTATCAATTTTTTCACTTAATTTGATAATAAGTGTTACATTTCTTCTCTGACCTGGTTTCAAAATATCACCCAGTTTTATTGTGCTTTCATCGGTATACTCAATCGTATATATTAAATTATCACATATATAAGAACTTGGTACACATTCTGGATTATTATGTGTAAAACCATCTAATCTAGCATCCATTTTGCCTGCATTATATATATCAAATGTATACTTAATATAATCGCCTGGTTTTTCAAGTGTTATATTTAAACCACTTATAACTGTTTTACCATCTAATATAACTGCAGGGGAAGATACTCTAGCAGTTGATGAATCCGATTTAACTAAATTTTCAAAATGCACATTCCAGTCAGATGCTCTAAGTTCTCCAGCGGAAACAATATCAAGACGCCTTGTAAAATTAGCATATACAATAGTCATCGCTAGTATACCTATTAGTAATATTACAATCAAAATATCCTTGTAATCACGTTTTACACTATCCATATTATGACGCCCCTATCATACAATAAAATTTTAACATACCAAACATACAAAGTCAATAAAAAGGCATATAATATATGCCTATTTTTGAACAAATTGAAAATCTGCAGTCAAAGATGCATTAACATCATCATCAAGTGTATTATAGCTATCATTATATTTAATTGTCACACTACAACTATATGATGAATTTTTAGATAGCGTATCACCTAGAGCAACTACTTTATTATTGCTATCACGACATTCAACCAAATAATCTGCATACCCACACAAATTATCAACTTCACATGTCATAGACTGAGTAAATGTTGATAGTCTAGCATCAATTGAGCCATTATTTTTAATATCAAATGTATATATTACTATATCTCCAGGTTTCTTTAAATCAACTTTCAAATTTGTAATTTTAGTAGCATTAGTTGTTACTGATTTAAGAACACCAGTATTGGTTTCTCCAAGTGTAGTAGTCTGTGGTGTAGATGATGATGAAAAATTTTGAAAACGAATATCCCATGTTGTTTCAGAGACTCCAACACTACCACTTATTGAAAGTCTTGAAGACAGCGCAGCAAATGCTATACTCATCGATAAAACGCCTATAATAAGTATTACTAAAAATATATTTTTTTTATTACTGGACATTTATCACACCTTCTATCTCATATCAAATATACATTAAATAAACAAAAAAGTCAACGAATAAAAAACACAGTTTACACTGTGTCGTATTATTTTTGAATATATTGCCATTGAGCTGCTAGATTGAATATTTTTGCTGATGAGTTTAATGTTTGATCAGAACCTGCTTCATGGTTATTAGTTAATTCGTCATAATGAACATATAATTTACATTGTAATGTTCCAGTTGATTTAACTAACTCTTGTGCAGATGCTAATGCTACAGGTTTAACACCACTATCTCTAGATGCACCACAAGTAACTGTATAAGTTATGCCATCATATGTATCTTCACTACTTTCAGTTTGTAAACCTTGTTTTTGGATAGTTTTTGTAAAACTTCCTAATTTAGCATCAATTGTACCTGCATTAACGATATCAAAATTTACTTGAGCCCAGTCACCAGGTTTTGCTAGTGAAATTTCTAATCCTGAGAAAGTTACTCCTGTAGTATTATTTGAGTTACTATCTAAAGTTCCTAGAGCTACTACTCTACCTTCATTAGTTCCTCCAAGTGTATTTGTAGTACCAGTTGCATCTGAAACATTTGCAAAATGTATATCCCATGTAGTTGTTGGTACTGTTACCGAACCATTAATAGTTAATGTTGTAGAAAGTGCTGCATATGCAACTGTCATTGCTACTAAACCTACTATCAATACACCTAATAAAATATTTTTACCTTTTTCGCTATTCATCTAAAATACTTCTCCTTCCCTATCATATATTACACCTTAATAATATCTTAATAATTTTAATTTGTCAATATGTTTTTAGTTTTTTGGTTTGAAGATAATTGTAAGTATAAATGCGAATATTATAGTTGCAGTTATACCAGCTGCAGTTAGTGAAAACATTCCTGTAAATAATCCTAATAAACCTGCTGATTTAGCTTTTGCAAGGGCTCCATGTATTAGTAAATGTCCAAAACTAGTAATGCATACCATTGCACCTGCACCTGCCTTTTCTACAAAAAAATCATATATTGAAAATATATCTAACGCTGCACCTATCACTACAAATAAACTAGTGATATGACCAGGCATTAATTTTGTATTATCTAATATTATCTGCCCTATTAGGCATACGATTCCCGCAAATAAGAATGCATATAAGTATGTCATTAGATCGCCTCCAAAACTATTGCATGCGATACACTTGGTATACTCATTTTTTGATTTACTGTAGTAGTACTCATTAGTGCACCTGTTGCAATTAATAATACTTTTTTTATCTCTTTGTTTTTTAATTTTGGTATTATGTGTGAATAAGTTACAAGTGCAAGACATGATGGACCTGATCCACCGGCATACACATTATTACTGTAATCATATATCATTGTTGCTGAATCATCATAATTATCACCTAAATTAATTTTATATTCTTCTTTCACATAATCTATAAATAATTTTTTACCATATTTTCCTAAATCTCCAGTTAAAATAAGATCATAATCTTCTACTTTTGTATTGGTATCTTTTAGATGTTTATTTAAAGTATAAGCAGCAGATGGAGTCATTACACTTCCCATATCAAATACATCTTTAATTCCCATATCAATTACTTTACCAACAGTTGCACTTTGTACTTTTATATTTGTTTTTTTATTAGTAAGCATAATTGCTGCAGCACCTGTTGTAGTAAAAGTTGTAGTTTTTGGTTTTGGTGAACCATATTCAGTAGGATTTCTATATTGTCTTTCTGATGTCATATTATGTGATGATATACTACATATCGCGCATTTATCTTTACTTCTATCAAGCATACTACTTGCAATTAATATTTCTTCACAAAGTGATGCACATGCATTGTATATTCCCATAAATGGAATATCAAATTTTGAATATGCATAATTTGATATAGTGATTTGATTCATTAAATCACTAGATATACCAAACGATATATCTTCTTGTTTCTTATTAGTTTTATTAAGTAATATATTTATTGATTTAATAAGTTCTTTTATTTCACATTTTTCATATGTATCTTCTCCATCATAAAAATCTTCAAATATACTATCATATTTAAATGGTCCATTTTTAACAAAAGGTCCCGCTACTGTTGAAACATCTTCAACATATACATTATTAAATTTTATATTCATAATCTACCCTCCAAAAAACACAAACCTAATTATTCCAAATACATATGCAGATATTACACCATATAGTATTACACTGCCTGATAATTTAAATATATTTGACCCAATTCCAAATACATAACCTTCTTTTTTATATTCAAGTGCTGCAGATGTGGTAGCATGTGCAAACCCAGATATTGGAACAAATAATCCTGCACCCGACTTTGATACCCAATTATCAAAAAAACCAAGTGATGTAAATAAACAAGATAAAAATATTATTGTCACCATCATCAAGCTAGCTGCTTCATCTTTACTGATACCATTAAAACTAGAATAAAAAGTTATAAGGCATTGGCCTATTAACCCTACTAATCCTCCTACTATAAATGAAATTATCATATTTTTAAATTTATTTTCTTTAGGGGAATGTTTTTTTATTAATTCATCATATTTACTTTTTTCCATATATATCACCTTTTCTTATTATTTACATGAATTATTTTTTTATACAAAAAAAATTAGCTATGACGCTAATTTATTACCCAATTTATCTAATATTTTTCTTTCTAACCTATATACCTTAACTTGTGATATATTCATATTTTTTGCAATCTCACTTTGAGTTTTACCATAGTAATATCTTTCTTCAATTAATCTCTTCTCTTCATCGTCTAATTCGTTAAATGCATCTTTCAAAGAAATATAATCAATTAAATCAATCTTTTCTTTTTCTGCTATAGACAATCCTTTTTCATCTATACTACTTACATTTTGATCAAAAGTAAGAACCTCAAGTATCTTGCTTTGATCTTCATTCAAAATAGTAGATAATTGGTCTATAGATAATTTATTCTTACTATTCTCATTAACATAATCTACCTTCTTTTTTAATTTTATAAAATCTCTGCTTACTCTTATATTTTTATCTTTTCTAATAAAATCTAATATTTCCCCTTTTATATAAAGTTCACAAAAAGTAGAAAATTTAACACCCAATTTTTCATCAAATTTATCTCTTGCCTTAACTACTCCAAGCATACCTGCTTGAATTAAATCTTCTTTATTATAATGACCACTGTATTTTGAAGCGATGAAATTTACTTTTTTTAAAAGTAAATTATACATTTCATTTGAAATTTCTAACATACGCTAAACACCTTAAATGCAGATAATTCATCATCAATTAATTCAAAATCATCTATATAATTATCTTTATTAGTACATAAAAGCATTCTTCCACCATTTTCCTTTACAATTTCACAGCAGTCATGAAATAAAGAAACATCCCCATCGATTTTTAAATCTTCAATATTAAAAACTAGGTATTTAATTCCACCATCTTTTATAATCTCAACCAAATCAAATTCGATATCATTGCAATTAAGTTTACTTAGAGTGCCAAAAAGTCTAATAAATAATACTCCTTTTGTAAATTCAATATTATAATCTATCATATTATGCCTCCTAATCTTATATTAAATCACAATTATTTTTAAATAAAATACATTAGACAAAACATGTCATATTTTTTAATCAGCACTTTTATTTTCGACAATTTTGGAGTATAATTTATATGAAAGGAGAATAACATGAAAAGATTAGCTAAAATTATATTTATTTCGATAAGTATATTATTATTATCAGGTTGTGGTAGTAAGAAATTAACAACTAAGTGTACACTTGATAGTGATCAAAGTGCGAGCGGTTATAAACTTGAATCAGTATATAATATATATTCAACTAATGGAATTGTTGATAGCGTTAAAACTAAAGAAGTTGTAACTAGTAAGAATAATACAATACTTTCATACTTTGAAAACATATTAAAATCTCAATATACTAAAGCTGGTAAAGCATATGGTGGTTATACTTTCAATGTAAAAAAAGAAGATGATAAAGTTACATCTGAAGTTACAATTGATTATAACAAAATGGACTTATCTAAATTTGTAAGAGATAATGCTTCAATGAAAAGTTATGTTAATAAAAGCAATAAAATTACACTAGATGGTGCTAAAAAGATATATGAATCTTTAGGCGCAACTTGTAAATAAAACTATACTAAATTAGTATAGTTTTTTTAATGAATATGAATTTGTTGTAGTATCTAAAAATATATAGTTTTTTTCCGGATAATAAGTAAAATACCAAAATATAAAATAACTTAATATTATTAATATGAGTCCTATTTTATTTGAATTATTTATTTTAGGATAATTCAATATTTTATAACTAATATATTCACAAAATATAAATACCAAATATAAAAGTAGAATTGAAATAAATAAATTATGGCTAATAAATTTATCTATTGTTAAATATATAATTAAATATACAACTATCCCAATTATACTTACTATTGGAATACTCAATATAAAATTATTTACTCTTATATTTTTATATTTATATATAAAATATTCAATAATACTCGACAACATAATACTAGTATATATGATTTTCATATGTTCAAAAATACTTTCATTAACAGGAAAAAATATACTGGTAATAAATCCTGGAAAAAAATTATATACAAAATGTACAGCAGAAGATATTATAAACAAAATTATTATAATTAATATTTTTACTTTTTTCATAATTAATTATATTTTATAAAATAAAAAAAATTCATTATTCATGAATTTTAATTGCTTTTTTTCGCTTTCCAAAATGGAATATCAAATAGCCTATTAATGACACAATTACTAAAAAATAAAAACTTATATTTCTAAATACAAGAGTTATACCCTTTGACATACTTAAAATATGTAATTTTTTATTAACTTCTAATAATAATGCCTCACTAATTAAAACTCCTCCAGGTAAAGGCATGAAATCAACTGATATCATTAAGAAGGCATTTATAGTAATTGCATATAATGCTGAAATATCATTTATATTAAATGACTTATACACAAAATAATTTACCATAAGCATACTTAATCTTTGCATAAAGATAATTAAAAATGTATTAAGTAATACTTTTGGATTGTTTCGTATATATTTTGCAGCTTCTTTATAATCACATAAAACATTATTAATTCTATCTTCTTTTTCTATATTCTCATCCGTTTTTTTTACCCTAGTTATTATACTAACCAAAAATTTTAATATTTTATTAATAGTTTTTTCAGAAAATATTAATAGCAAAAAGAAACAAACTATTATAGTTGTAATTATAAAACCATATATAGACATTGCTCTGAATAATGGGCTAAAAGTAGCTATCTCATTATGATAAATCATAAATCCTATAATTATTATGAGAAGTAGTGACAATTTATAAAACATTGTATTAACTAAAACAACAATACTACTAGTCCTATATGGTATTTCATCTTTACTCATTTCAATCATTTGAACCGGTTGACCACCTGTACTACTAGGTGTAATTGCACTAAAATATGTTTCAGTAAATACATAACCTATTGCATTAAAAAGACTAATTTTATATCCTAATTTT
Organism: uncultured Eubacteriales bacterium; assembly: GCA_900320735.1. Taxonomy (GTDB): domain Bacteria; phylum Bacillota_I; class Bacilli_A; order RF39; family UBA660; genus CAG-433. The sequence continues at coordinate 20,180 of ONTJ01000030.1, read as the reverse complement.
TTATATATAACCTTAAAAAATAGTGCTTCAAAAAACACCCATAAGCAGACACATAAAACTGCTAATGATAGATATATAGGCTTACAATTTTTTAATGTCTCTATGAATTTAGAAATAGAATATCCTTTGAATACAAACGCATATGCAAGCAATATAAGTAAGATAAATATAACTGTTGATAGTATTCTTTTTTTGTTTTTCATAAATTCACTCCTATACTTTATTTAACATATTGAAAACCAAGTGATCTATAAAAATCAATTGCACTTGGCAAATCAAATATTTTACATATCACTAAATTATATAATTCATCTATAAGTATAATGCTCAAAAGCACAATACATATAATCAATATTTTTTTCTTATTTGCTTTTTTGATTAAATTTATACAAAAAGGCAAAATTATATACATAAGCAGTAATGCTGATAATCCAAATGACAATACACTTCGTAGACACACAAAACCATCTATATTACCAAAATTTAATATTTCTGTATTATAATTCCAATATCTTGCGCCATCAAATATTTTATATATCAAAAGGCCTGAGAAATATTCAAGTATACCTGTAGAAATAAAGGAAACAAAAAACACTAATAATGGATATTTTTTTATCTTGTATGTTAAAAGAACAATCATAATAGCACCTATAGCATATATATTTATCCAAGGTAAAAAATTACCACCTTGCATATAAAATTGTGTCATATTTCCATTAAAGTAGTAAAAAACAAATTCATATATCCAGCCTATAATTCCGGCCAAAATAACAATCATACTAAAAAAGCAAAATTTCTCCCACCTACTTAGTTTATTATTATTTAAATCACTCTTTTTTACTTCTTTCATTTGACCACCTATTATAAATACAAAACAAGTATACCATATATTTATATTTTTTAAAATATAAAAAGAATTATTTTGACAATAATTCTTTTTATAGTCATATTTCATTAACTAATTTTTTAACGTCATTATCATTTTTTATTCCAGATGCCATATCTTCACATAAAAACCTTAATTCATGATATTCATATGTACTTATAGAAAGACCTAAATATAATCTATCATATAAAGACATGTCATTTATCAAATCAATAGTAACCTTGGGCAATAAATTTTTTTCCATAATTTCATTATAACCATCAATTGCAGATATTATTTCACAATCATTATATAATGTATACTCTTCTCCCGCAAAAACAATATTACCATTTGTATTTACCTTATATCCATAAAGTAAGTATCCACAAATAAGATTCCTAAAATCTTTAATTTGCTTATATGGATAAACATATGTTAACACTTGATATGCCAATAAGTGTCCCCTTAAATTTGCATAGCGCTCTACCAAAATTTCATCATGATGTTCGACATACTCATCATAATTTTTATCTATTAATGCATAACCAGTATTGTATATATTATTTTTTTCAATATTTCTGACGTACTCCTGTCTTGCATGAGTAAGTTCGTGAATTATAGTCACTAATATATCATAATACATAAAAATATTATTATCCCCAATATTAGAATTCAAAATCTCACTTTTCGTTCTTTTAGCTTCCTTTAATATCTCAGTTATATTAAAGAAAAGTGACTTATTATAATTATCCCAATAAGCTATCTCATCTTTTTCATCAATAAACTTCACCATATTATAATCAATCTCACTATTTTCTAGTACAATATTAATTATATCTTTAACAAAATTTCTATTTATCGGCAATTTTTTATTTTTATGGTGTTTAATATATATACTCATTTCTTTAACAAGTAACTTGTCATTATTAGACTCATCATTTAATATATAGTTGAAATTTTCCACAGTATACCACCCCTTTTTTATTAGCACATATTGTAACAATATTTTAGTTATAAGTCAAATTTAATATAGTAATACACAATCAATTTGAATAAAAAACATATTTATAAAATTTAGTATACTCCAATGATTTATCCGATTTTGAATTTTTCTTAACAATTATCTTTTCCAATTTAGGACATACATCAAATGCAAAATCACCTATATCAATTATATTATCTGACAAGACAACCTCTTTCAAATTATTACTACCAATAAATGCCTGATGCCCTATTCTAATAACATACTTTGGTATTATGACTTTTTTTATTTTGTCATTACCATAAAATGCAGAATCATCTATGCTATAAACTTTCTTGCCATTTATATATTCTGGTATAACTACGACCTCTTCTCTCCCTTCATAAAACGTTATTGTTACATGATCTTTATATTCATTATATATGTATTTATTATATACTTGATTTTCTTTTAATAAATTATCATATAAGTAATCCAATTTATGATAATCTTTGTTCATCATTATAAATCTATATAATAATATTAATATTATCAATGTCAAGATAAAAATATATTTCTTCTTTTTCATTTTCATTATCACCATAATATAATTATATCAAAAATATAATAATCCTAAAATAAAATTTTTGTTTCAGTTAAAACAATTAAAAACTCGAACCTAAAGTTCGAGTTTAATATCAATATGGAGCAGATGAGCGGAATCGAACCGCCGTCTAAGCCTTGGCAAGGCCTCGTACTAACCGTTGTACTACATCTGCATGGAGGGCCTAGTCGGATTTGAACCAACGATCAGGGAGTTGCAGTCCCGTGCCTTACCACTTGGCTATAGACCCATGTGCAAGTTAATTATAACAAAAAAAATATACTTTTACAATATTATATTTAAAAAAAACAAGTTTATTACCTTGTTCCTTTTTGTGTCTTCATTATTTTTGGCTTTTCTCTTAATAAGTAATCTGATAAGTTAGTTTCAATTTCTCTTAAACTTCTTGGATCTAAATCAGACAATTGAACTACTTCTTTTACTGTATCAATATGTAATTTTCCAAATATAATTCCCTTATACACTTGAAAGTCATTGAATAAATCTGGTGTAATAGATATAAGCCTATACCCAGGAATAACTTTCTTTTGTGCAATTATTATTCTTTTATTAGTAAACGCTATTACACAAGTTGAGAATATATCGAATACATTATAATTTTTTTGAGCTGGAAAAATATAAATTACTTCTTCACCTAAATTTAAATGTTTATCTAATACTTTTAGATGTTGACCTACTCTAAATGCTATCGTAAATGGATATTTTTTTAAAAAGCTATTTACCCTTTTATATAATTCTTCATACATGATATCACTACTCCATATTCATATTTTGATATTCTTCTAATACCTTTAGTGTTTCAAGGGCTAAGTACGTTGCCTTTGGATTTTCTTTATTATATTCTTTTAGAAGTTCTATCGCTTCTTCCATATCGATATAAAACGATCTTAAATCATCTTTTTTTTCAGGTATTGTTAGATTAAAATATTCTATATCTTCTTTAGATGTAAAACCTGTAAAATAATATGTATTTACAAGTCTATTTACTATAGTACCATCTTTAGATTTATAATCTCTTAAATAATTTTTAACAAGTACAAATGGTTCTATATCATCAAGTAATATATTTATATTAGTCTCTTCTTTTAATTCTCTTTTAACAGCTTCAACTGGTGTTTCATCAAGTTCTATTTTTCCACCTGGTAAAAAATAAACTCTTTCAAAATGACTTAATATAAACTGACCATCATCATTTCTTAAAATTATCCTAGCTTTATCTAATACTTCAGTTATTTCATCATCTTTTAATTTTGATTTATTTAATATTATTTCTTTCATGATATTCTCCTTATATAGTTAGTATAACATTTTTTTAAAACACAAATCAACTTTTTTTATCGATTTTATATATTAATTCCTTAACACTTGATATTTGTTTTATATTTTCATCATAGAGACATGGATAAGCTGTAGGAACCCTATAACCATTATAATTAATTAGCATTTCTTTTTCATCAATACTATCACCAATTGAATATATATTATTTTTGGATATTTTCAATAATTTTTGTATATACTTTGCACCATCTAATTTTGTACATTTATTTTTTATCAAATATATATATAAATTTCTCTTATCAATTTGGAATTGATTTAATCTTTCTTTTATGTCATTATTTATACCAAATAGTGATAAAATCGAAACATCAATGATATTATTTAATATACTAACATCATTGCCCCTATCATCTAAATAATGAAGTTCATAATCATAAAGAACATTCTTAATATAATCTAAATCAGCCTTATCAATGTAATTAGCATATAATAGATTCCCAGATGAATCATATATTACAGACCCATTATTACATGTTATAAAGTTACATGATATATTATATGTATCAATTTCTTGTTTAATAGAATCATATCCCCTAGCAGTTGATATATTGAAATAATTACCATTTTTAATAAAATTATATATTGATTGTATATTTTCTTTAAACAGTTCAAAATTATCACATTTTAAAGTATTATCATAATCACTAATTAATAATTTTCTATTCATACATATCCCCTATAAACATTATATAAAAAAGATGGACTTTTGTCCATCTTACACCAAATTAAATCTTTCATTTATTTTTTTCCAACCAAGTAATCTTAAAAGTTCATATAAATCTGGTGTTTGACTTTTAGTAGTTAAAGCTACTCTTATTACTGTTGAAACATCTGCAACATTTCCTTTATAGTTATCTGGATTTTCTCTATAATCTTTCATATTACCAGCATAACCTAATTTGTTAGATAAATCTTGAATTTTGCTAAACCATGTATCCTTATCATCATTTTCATTATAGTAATCATTAATATATGTATTTAAGATATTTTTTATTTCTTCTTTATCAGTTATATTTTGCCATTCATAATCTTTTGCTTCAAATAATTCATCATACATATACCATATTCCATTTTTTACATCTGAATATTTAGCATAATCTTTTCTTGGTTTCTTTTGCTCTCTCTCAATATTCAATATATCTTTAGTATATTCTGGACATTTAGAAATTATCTCATAAAAATCTTTATCATATTTTTCAGTGTATTTTAATATTCCATCATATACATCATCTTTAGTTAGCCTACTTATATAATTTTTTGAAATATTATATAATTTAGGTAAATCAAATAATGAACCTGCTGAAGCAGAACACTTTTTAAATTCAAATTTAAAATTATCTATATCACCATTTGGATTAGCATCAAGCCATGCTTCAAAATTTGAATTGGCTACAGTTGCAAGATATAACATAATAGCTTCTTTAGGTACACCCTCCTCTGTAAAGAATGATACTGCAGCTTCTGGATCTTTTCTCTTTGATAATTTTCTAATTTGGCCATTATCATTTTTTGTAAGCGGTGCAATATGAGCATATTTAGGAGCTTTAAATCCTAACATTTGAAATAATTGTATATGTTTTGGGAGTGATGATAGCCATTCATCTCCTCTTATTACATGAGTAGTCCTCATTAAATGATCATCTATTGCATGAGCAAAATGATATGTAGGTATCCCGTCGCTTTTTATAATAACCTCATCTATATCATTTTCAGGCATCTCCATACTACCCTTTATTAGATCGTTAATTTTTATTTTATTATAAAAGTCACCAGGTGACTTAATACGTATAATATATTTTTCACCATTTTCTATTCTTTTTATTGCCTCTTCATGCGATATAAATCTATCCTTTGCCCATCTACCGTAATAGCCCAGTCTTTGTTTTGAAATTTCTTGTTCTTTTCTTATTTCATCAAGTTCTTCTTTTGATGCAAATGATGCATATGCCTTGTCTTCTTCAATTAATTTTTTAGCATAAGCTTTATAGATATCCTCCCTTTTGCTTTGAATATAAGGACCATAATTTCCTTTTTCTTCTGTTTCAGAAATAGCTCCTTCATCGAATTCTATACCAAATGACTTTAGACTTTCTATAATCGAAGATACACCATTTTCTATACTTCTTTCCTGGTCAGTATCCTCTATTCGTAGATAATTTACTCCACCTGTTTGCTTTGCAAATTTGGAAGATAAAAAAGATACTAAAAGTGCACCTATATGCACAAATCCAGTTGGACTTGGCGCATATCTTGTTACTATTGCACCTTCTGGTAAATCTCTTTCTGGATACATTTTTTCATATTCTTCCCATGTATGTTTAACACCTGGAAGTAGTATATCTGCATATTCTTTATTAGTCATATTAATCCTCCTTTTTAGATAAAAAAAGCCTATAATGTAAGGACTGATTACAGCGGTACCACCTTACTTCATAGACTTCTATGCTCTTTTATAGTTAACGCCTACCTACGGTTAAACTCCAAAGTTTCTTTCTTATACTCATTATATCTATTTGCACCAGACATAGACTCTCTTATAATAACTTATATAATACTCTTCTTCTTCATTGCTTCTTAAATGTATTTTAACATATCAATAATACTTTGTAAACTACTTAGTTTTTTTATTTAATAAATGTATAAATATAGAAACTATAATAACATTAGATATAGAAATTAAAATATTATTGACATTTGCTTTATTCATATCTTCTATGTCTTTCTTTTCATAGATATAGCTTTGATAACAATTCTTACTAGTCTCAGAATCCATATCTTCAACAGGAATCTTATCTAAATCACATTCTACAGTTTTATATTCATTATAACTTAATACGTGTTTTTTATTAATTATATTGATACCTACAGCGAATGTTATTACAATTGCTACAATTAGCCATATAACTAAAATAGAATTAACTATTTTTAAAAATATATCTTTTTCTTTTGAAAATAACTTTGTCATTTTGCCCTCCTTATTCAAATATAACTAAGTAGTATTTCTTTTTACCTCTTCGTACTACTATATATTTATTATACATTGCTTTTTCTTTAGATGCAACAAAATCAAGATCATTTACTCTATCACCATTTACACTAATAGAACCATTTGTTACAAATTCTCTTGCTTCTCTTTTACTTGATAATATACCTGTATTTACTAAAAAATCTACTATATTTAATTCTTCACTTACCTTAACTGGTTCAATTCCATGCATTGCATCAATAAGTTCCTCTTCACTTAATTCCTTAATATTACCACTAAATAGAGCTTCTGTTATCTTAAGTGCCTTTTCATATTCTTCTATTCCATGAAGATCACAAATAAATTCTTTTGCAAGTGTTTTTTGTGCAAGTCTATCTTCAGGTTTTTCCAAATGTTTTTTCATAATATCTTCTATTTCTTCTTTCGAAAGAAATGTAAATACTTTTAAATATTCTTCTACTTTCTCATCAGAAGAATTTATCAGATATTGATATAATTCATATGATGAAGTTTTATTCTTATCCAACCATAGGGCATTTCCTTCAGTTTTACCAAACTTTTTACCACTCGAATCAAGTATTAATGGCATTGTAAATGCATATGCTTTTTTACCTAATTTTTTATTTATTAAGTCTATTCCTGTAGTTATATTACCCCATTGATCAGAACCTTCAACTTGCATAATACAATTTTTTGTTTCATACAAATGCATAAAATCATATCCTTGAAGAAGCGTATAAGTAAATTCTGCAAATGTAATACCTGTTTCCAATCTTCTATTTATTATGTCCTTTGCAAGCATATAATTAACATTTATATATTTACCTGTGTCTCGTAAAAAATCAAGTATATTCATATCTTTTGTCCAATCATAATTATTAACTACTTCTACATTACCATCAAATATATTAGTAACTTGTTTTTTTATTGATTCCACATTTCTAAAAATTGTATCCTTATCGATTATTTCTCTTTCTGCAGTAGGCCTTGGATCGCCTATCATACCAGTTGCACCACCTACTAAAAGTATTGGTTTAAAACCTGCTTTTGCAAGTCTTTTAGCTGTTACCAAAGACGAATAATGACCTATATGAAGCGAATCTGCTGTTGGATCAGTACCCCAATAAAATGTAGCATTACATTTATTGATTATCTCCTCTAAATTATCACCTGCTTCATCCTTAATAAGTCCACGCCATTTTAATTCATCATAAAATTTCATATTTATTCTCCCTCCATTATCGATATACCACTGCTTGTTCCAATTCTAGTTGCACCTTTTTCTATTAATTTTAATGTATATTCTTTATTTTTTATTCCTCCACTTGCTTTTATTTGAAGTGCTTCATTTTTATACTTATTTATTATATCAAGATCTTCCAAAGACACACCCCTAGAACCAAAACCAGTAGACGTTTTAATAAAATCTACACTAGTTTCATTACATATTTCAGTCATCTTTTTTATTTCATCTTCATCTAAAAAACATGTTTCAATTATAACTTTCAATATATTGTTTATAGCAATTTCTCGTATCATCGAAATTTCTTTTTTTACATAATTATAATCTTTATTCTTAAGTGCATTTATATTTATAACCATATCTATTTCATCTGCGCCATTTTCAATCGCATTATTAGCCTCAAACACTTTAGTTTCTAAACAAGAATATCCATTTGGAAATCCAATAACAGTGCAGACCTTAACATTGCTATCTTTCAATAACCTCCTCGCATATTTAACATAATATGGATTTACACATACACTTTTAAAATTATACTTTTTAGCTTCACAACATAATTTTTTAATATCATCATAAGTAGATGTTTGTTTTAAATTTGTATGATCAATATACTCATTTAAATTCATCCTCAATCCTCCTAAAAAAAAGAAAATACCCATGAACGTAAGGACTCATTATAAGCGGTACCACCTTACTTCATAGATATTCTATGCTCTTTTATCTATAATGCAGATATGCATGTTAACTCAAAATATTGTAATTCATTAATATAATATTTAAGTTTTCACCAACCACTTAATCTCTAATAACTATTACATTAATTACTAGTATATCCGTCAAAATTAACTTTCAAATATATTATATTTTATTATTTTACTTTAGTCAATTAAAATATAAAAAAAGAAGAAATTAATCTTCTAATTTAGCAAGTATTTCTCTGCATACATTAGCAGTTTGTGTTTTTACACCTCTTGCAGCTTTTTCTAATACAGGTGTTCCTTTTTCCTTGGCATATGAAACTAATTCTTCACATTTCTTTTTTAATTCTTTAGATTTCTTTTCAGCTATTTTTTTTACTTTTTCTTTATCTAGGTCTTCTAATTCAGATTTAATTTCATCTATTTTTTTCTCTAAATTAGCTTTTACTTCAGAAGCATCTATTTCTTTAGCTTTATTTATTAATTCATTTAATCTTTCCTTTAAATCTTCTCTTAGTTCACTACCCTTTTTTGGTGCGAATAAAAGCGCTAATCCGGCACCTATACCAGCACCTAATATGAATTTTCCTGTTCCCTTTTTACTCATCTTCTACTTCCTCCTTTTTTGTTTTTTTATCTTTAAACAATCTATTTGTTATACTTAATATAAAACCTAAAAATCTATCACTTATTAGATTCATCTTACTAGATACACCATCTACCAAATTAAATACCCCATCCAATGATTTTACCTTATTATTAACATCATCTACAATTAAATCTATTTTTTTCAATGTGTTGATCAATCTAAAAATTAATATTATTAGCAATATAATAAGTACTATTAATAGTATATATAATATTATAGGTAAAAATTCATTTAAATTCATTTTTATTCTTCCTCCTCATCTTCTTCATCGTCGGAATTATACATATTATCAATTAGATTAAATAAATCTTGTTCACCAGTTTTAGATAGTATATCATTATCTTCTAAATCATCATTATCTAATTCATTTTCATATTTTTCTATTTTTTCACCTATTGTTACGTCTTCATCTTCCTCATCAAAAGTCACATCATTATAAATAATCTTTACTTCATCGTCTTCTTCTTTATCTTCTTTTTCATCTAAATTATAAAATATGTCTTTTTTTAACTCTTGATCAGTATTATATATATTTCCATAGGCTTTTTTTCTTACTGTATCGTAATCAACCTTTTTATTATTATAATCATCTACTGAATCCATCATTATATCTTCTTTTTTATAATTCTTATCCAAAATACCATATATAGGAGATATAACTGGAGTTGGCTTAAATTTTTTAATATTCTTTTCTTCTTCCTTTGTTTTTGCGTAACTTCTAATGCCAGTATATGCAGAATCTCTAGTAACTGTTTGCCTATGTGTATAAACTGGTTCTTCTATTTTTTTAATTATTTTTTCTTCTTTTGGTTTTACAGTTTCAAAATCAGATTCATCACCGATATCCATAGGAAAATTAAAAGTTCGTTCAGCTTTAAATAGTTCTCTTTCAGATATTTCTTTACTATTTATTTCATTAGTTTCTTTTACTTTTTTCTTTTCTTTTGGTTCTACGTAAGTTTCTTCTTTATCATATTCGTCTTCTATTTCTTCTTCATAAAAGAAATTTTTCACTTTATTTAATAGGCTCATTTTTAATCCTCCTTTTCATCGGATACGATTTCTTCTTTCTCAATTAGATTATTTAGTTCATCAGTATTATCGTAATTATCATATTCATTAATATAATCTAAAAAATTACTATCATTTTTGTTTTTAGTATCAAATATATTATACACTTCATTATCACTTAAATCATACTTTTTATCACCAATTAATGTAGATATAACATTATCGTTATATCTAACACTCGATAATATATAAGAAAAACTACTAATTACATCTACTAATTTATCTTTTGATGTGTATCCCTCAATTTTAGCATAATTGAACATCATTTGAATATAATATTTACCTTTAACTTTATTTACTTCTAAATAACCTTTTTTATTATTATAATTTAAACTTTTCGATATATAAGATTTTTTATTTATCTTATATTTTTTATATGTTTTATTATAATAACTCACTACATCAGCATATAGATAATAAGTATCACCATTATAATATATTTCTTTATTAAATTCACTTGTATTTTTAATAGTCATATATCCTGGTAAATAAAATTGATATCCTATTGCATTTGTATTTACATTTTTTTTCTTTCGGTTAAATATTAAATTAACATTTTTTGATATGTCATTATTACTAACATTTTCTACACTACACCCTGAAAATATAAATAGGCATACAAGAACTAATAATATCTTTTTTATATTCATATTTGCACCTACTTTAATCATATATTATTATAGCAAAAAATAAATTAATAATAAAGTCTTTTTTCTAAGTAATGACAAAAAAGTATCAAATAAAAAAATTAAGATATTAAAATCTTAATACATTGTGTTCCAGTTTTAGTTTATCCGCAACTGTTACTATAAATTCGCTATTTGTAGGTTTTGCTTTATCATAGTCTACACTATGTCCAAATATTTCTTCCATAAGATCTAGATTTCCTCTATTCCAACTTACTTCAATCGCATGTCTTATTGCTCTTTCTACTCTCGAAACTGAAGTATCATATTTAGATGCTATTTCTGGATATAATTCTTTAGTTATACCACCAACAATTTCAGGATTATTATATAATATTAATATTCCTTCTCTTATATATTGATATCCTTTTATATGTGATGGTACACCCAATTCATGAAGTAATTTTGTCACTGATATTTTTAAATTTTGCTCTTTAGCAGTTACCAATTTATTTAAATTGTTTTCACAAGTTATTTCTAAAATTCTTTTTTCTAAATCTTTCAAATCAAAAGGTTTAAGTAAAAAATATTTTACATCATAATTTGCAACTTTTTTAAGTACTTCATCTGAATTAAATGATGTTATAACTATTATATTAGTTTTTATATTTTTCTTTTTTATTTCATCTAAAAAATATAGACCATCTTTGTTTGGCATAACTAAATCTAATAAAACTACATCTATATTATCTTTATTTTTTAAAAACACTTCTACGCCCTCAACCCCATCATGTGCCTCACACACTACCTGCATTTTGTTGCTACTACTAGAGTACTGCCTTATCATGTTAATTAAGCTTATGTTATCATCTACTACTAGTATCTTTTGTGTTTTCATTTTTTCTTTCATCCTCTCCTACACCACAGTACAAAATTATACACCTATTTTTAGCATAACACTAGAGATTATATTATCTTCTTTTGTCGTTTTTTGTCGAATTTTATCGCATTAAATATTTTTTATTAGTTTATTTAATGTTTTTGTAAATCGAATAGAATCGTAACTTAACCTGCCTACTAAGACCCCGTCACATATATTCAAAATTCTTTCAATGTTGTGTTCATTTACATTTCCACCATACAAAATAGGATATTTGTTTTTAGTATATTTTCTTATTTTATTAACCATATCATTCACAATTGATACATCAATATTTTCATTATTACCAATCATATTAAAAGGTTCAAATGCTATTAATATACCATCATAATTATAATCAATATACTCATCTATTTGTTTTTTAATAGAATCTACATCTTCTATATTATTACTTCCTATGCATAAAATTATTTTTAACTTTCTATTTTTAGAAAGTTCTATTTTTTCTTTAACAGTATTAATATCATCCTTTTGTTGATAGTGATTAATAATAATATACTGTGCATACTCATCACTATAATCTTGGAGACCTAATTCATAATTATCACCATTAAAAAAACTAATATATTTTTTTGAAGGACATATTACTAAATTATCATATCTTACGTCCCTAATATTATTAACATATTCTTCTATATTAGAATCATTTAATGAGTTTTTTAAATTTGCAACTACATATTTCATATTTTATATTTCCTTTTTGAAAAGAATTTTTTAATTTTATTAATTATCTTTTTATTATGCTCACTATAATTTTTAATTGCAGTCTCATATACTTTTAAAACTCTTTTACCAAAGAAATCTGATGAAAAATTATCGGATAAGATTCTCGCTTCATTTGAAAGCCTATTATATAATTTTTTATCTTCATATATGTTACTTACTTCTTTTATATATTCTTCATCACTGTTAAACTTAAATCCATTAAGATCATCAATTACACTATTACGGAAACTTTCATCATCTACTGCAACAACTGGAAGAGATGCACTCATTGCCTCTAAAACTGTTAAGCCCTGCGTTTCAGTGGTTGATGCAGTTACAAAAATATCACCCAATTGATAATATATAGGTATATCCTTTAATGGAATCTTACCTGTAAATATTGTTTTATCATCTATTTTTAATTTTTTAGCTAGCTCCTTTAATTTATCTAAATCAGGCCCGTCACCTACAATTAATAATTTAAAATCAGGATATTTTTCTAATAATTTTTTTTGGTTATTCATTAATCTATCTATACTTTTTTCTTGAGCTATTCTAGAGACAGTTAGAATAACGAAATCTTTCTTTTTTATGTTTAATTCTTTTTTTAATTTAGAGATATCCTTAGAAGAAAAATTTTCTTTATAAAATTTATTTGTTTCTATTCCGGTTGGAACTATATGAATATTCTTTTTTACTTTATATTTATCCTTAAATAAATTATATATTTTTTCTGTTGGTACAATTAACTCTGTGGTAGTAGTGTCTCCAAAAAATACAGATAAATATTTAACTGCTTCTTTACTTATCTTATCAAGTACTTTATTATTTTTGGTTATATAGTGTGTATAATCTTCCCATTTAGTATGATATGTATGAACAAGCGGTATGCCAAGCTTAACTGAAACTACTCTAGCAAACATACCAATTGTAAATTCTACATTTGTATGTATTACATCTAAATTCATCTTTTTAATTATATTAATTGCCTTAATAGGATATACACTAGTAATCTTATAATCGTATAAATGCGCAATATTAATTGAAGGTAATCTAAGTATTTTACCATCGTTTTCAATTGAATATTTTAGTTTATCATTACCTACTGTAACTATATATACATCATGTCCTTCTTTCTCTAGAGCATGCTGAAGCATTAATATACTTGTAGATACTCCATTAACTAAAGGAGGATAACTCTCTGTAAAAATACCTATTCTCATCTAATCTACCTTCTTTTTTATAAATAATAATGATATTGCTCCTAGAAGCATTGAAAAATAGTAAGTTATAAATCTCCATAATAACATGCAAGTTGATATAATTGTCTTCCCGGCGAAATTTCTAAAGAATTCGATAAATGCATACTCAAGCCCACCTGTTCCACCAGGTATTGGTACAAACGAGCCAATAAAATATACATAACTAGAACATATTATAGAAGAAATTATATTAATATTTTCTTGACCCACACTATAAAAAATGAATAATGGGACTACATATAAACATAGCAAACTTAATATATTAAAAAACATTGACTTTATTAATATAAACTTATTACTTTTATAATATTCAGAGCTCTCATAGAATTCATCGATTTTCTTGCTTGCCTTTTCCTTTAAATTTTCTCTATTTTTTATAAATTTAAAGCTAAATATAAAATTAAATATTTTATTAAATACTTTAGTATTTAACTTTTTAGCTTTTGATAAGAATATTAATGTTAATAATACAAATACATTAACTAAAAATCCAATTACAACAATATTTTTAAGTAGCGATGTATTGGGAATTATATTTAAATATTTATTAGTTATTATTGCTATTGTCCCCAATAATATAAGGGATAATTGATATGATAAAAAATTTTGTAAAAGCGCACTAGCAGACTTACTAACACCTATTCCCTGTCTATTCAATAAATACATTTGAAATGGTTGACCACCAGAAGAAAATGGAGTAATTGCATTAAAAAATTGAGCTGAAACCATAAGAATAAAGGTATTATAAAATTTATAATTTTTATCTATTTCTTTTAAATATAAGTGCATAGATAAACTTTGAAAAAATACATTAAAAAACATAAATAAAAGACCTAATAATAAATATGATATATCCGCATTTAATATGTTATACATAATATCATTAAAATCATCTTTCATTACTAGAAACATAATTAATAAAGAGACACACACCAAAATTAATATATTTATCTTATACTTTTTCATATTATTCTCCTATATTCTTAATCGCAGGTAAATCCCTGCCTTCTAAAAATTCTAAAGCTGCTCCACCACCAGTAGAAATATGATAAAATTTATTTTCAGATGAATATTTAAGTGCTGCAGAGACAGAATCACCACCACCTACAATAACTTTTGCATCAATATTTTCTAAAATTTTAAACAATTCTTTTGTACCATATTCAAAAGTACTATTTTCATATACACCTGCTGGTCCATTTACAAATATACATTTATTTTTTATTATATTATCTTTTATTAAATCTACTGTTTTAGGTCCTATGTCTAAACCCATTTTAGTTATATTGTTTATGTCTACTAATGTTTTATCAGTAGAATTTATATTATCTGCTTCGTATATATCTATTGGAAGAATTATTTTATCTCCATACTTACGTATTAAATCTAAACAATATGGAACATATTCATCTTCAACAAGTGAATTTCCTACATCAATACCTTTTGCTTTTAAAAATGTATAGGCCATAGCACCAACTACTATAATACTATCTGATTTATCAATTAATTTTGATATTATGCCTATTTTATCTGATACTTTACTTCCTCCAAATATTATAGTAAATGGTCTATCCGGATTAAATAAATAGCTTAATTTATCTATCTCATTACATACTAAAAAACCAGCCGCACTCGGTAAATATTTTGATACCATTGTAGAAGCAGCCTCTCTGTGACTAACACCAAAAGCATCAAATACATAAATATCGGCTAGAGAAGCATAAAATTTTGTTAATTCATCATCTGCACCACTTTCTTTATTATTATCCAAATCAAAAAATCTAGTATTTTCAAGCATAATAATTTTATTATTATTTATACAACTATTTATATCTTCTTCATATGTGCAAAACTTAACTTTTTCTGAAAGTAAATTTGATAGTCTTTCACATACTATCCCTAATGAATTTTTCATCTTATCTTCATATGTTTTTATTCTTCCTAAATGAGAAATAATTATTACATTACTCGCATATTTTAATACATATTTTATAGTTTCTAGACTCTTTACTATTCTTGTATCATCTAAAATAACACCATCTTTAATAGGTACATTAAAATCACATCTGATTAATACTTTTTTATTATTTAAATCTATCTCGTTAACTCTTTTCATATACTACCCTCTAGAAAAGATTATATCACAATAAGTAAGAAAAAAAAAGGCTTATAGCCTTTTATTGAACAGTGACTTCACAAGTACCAACAGCCTTACCATCTACAGATGTTACTCTTATTTGAGCAGTACCTTTTGATTTACCAGTTACTACACCATTTGAATTTACTGTAGCAACTTTTTGATTACTTGATGAAAATGTAACTGTTTTATCAGTAGCATCACTTGGACTTATAGATACTGTTAATTTTTGTGTTGAACCAACATTTATTGTAACAGCATTAGGTGTTACATATATCGAACGTACTGATACTATTACTGTTGTTTTTGGTGTTTCACAGTTTACGCCATAGTACCTTCTAGATGCTTGCGCAGTATTACCAGCTGAATCAGTTACTGTGTATACTAAATTGTAAGTTCCTTCTCTCATTACTGTAAGAGTATCACCTGTTACTCTTATTTTTGATGATATATCCCCATCTACATTATCAAGTGCGCTTTGCATATATTCATTGATATTTATCCTATCACCAATACATACTTTCGCATCATATTTATTTCTAAAACTTATAATAGGTTTAGTAGTATCTCTTGTTTGAACATTAGGTACTGGTTGTTGTGGTGTTGGTGTTTTAACATCAGGTTGATTTGGTTTTACCTCCTCAATAGCTTTTTCTTTTACTATAACTTCTCTTGTTTCAATAGCTTTATTCTTTGATGAATCTATTGATGTATATGTAATAGTATAACTACCAGCTTTATTTGTATCAACACTACCACTTATCTTTATTTGTTTAGTTATGTCACCATCTATATTATCAATTGAAACAGCACCTAACTCTTCATACTTATCACCTACAAATAGACTCATAATCCTATCACCAAATAAAGTTATTTCAGGTTTCTCAGTATCATTTTCAGTTTGAGTTATTTGAGTATTTAATTTGCCATCTGATGGTTTTGTACCATATCCTTTAGTAACATATATTTTATTACATTTTATGTATGCCTTATATTCTATATTACTACTTTCCTCTTTTGATGAATTCTTATCACCAAGTGAATTTGCTATGACATATCCACTACAATCAGATGATCTATCATTAGTTATTAATTTTTGTTTTAATAATTCAGAAACATTAATTTCACGCCATTCATTTTCTTTTAAAGTAATTTTTTCTTTTAATAAATAATTAGAAGCAGCATATTCTAGTTGATTTTCATACTTTATATATTCTTTTCTTAAATTATTTCTATGTACCATTATGATTATAATTATTGTGCCTATTATTAATAAAAGCGAAATTAATATTATTATTTTAGTTTTTGTTAACCATTTTGTTTCTTCCATATTAGCCTCCATATATAAATTATAACATATTTAAAAAAAAATAGATATATTATCTATTTTAATATTCACTATAATTTGATGTCACATATTTAGTACTACATTTTATATATGGTCTATATATTATTTTGTATTCATCTGTTTCAATATTCTTTTCATTGGTCATAATAACATATCCACTACATACATTTTTTAAATCATTATAAACTAAATTCATCTCTGTAAGTTTACTTAATCCTATTCTGTATTCCTCACCTTGTTCTATACTAATATTATTAATAATTGCATAATTTTCTCCAGCAGCTTTTAATTCTGATTCAAATGCTTTATATTTTTCATTATTACTGTCACCTTTAATATTTATAAGCATGAATATCGAAAATACAATTAATAATATTAAAAGAAATAAAAGTGCCTTACCTCTTGTCAAAAAATATTTTTCTTCTATATTATCCATTTTATTCTCCTTTATCCTGAGAATCATCTTCTACTTTTTTCATTACTATAGTTTCCTCTTTTTCATATCCGTAAGAAAAAGTTGTATCTTCTGATGAATTCGGTACACCTTCCTCATTAATATCCAATATACTTATTTCTTCCTCTTTTTCACTTGGTTTTTTCAATAAACTTACCACAAGTATTATAAACAATATAACTAAAATAGCGCATACAATAATTGGTAAAATTAATCCTTTAGATAACATATTACTGCCTCCCTATATTTAAAATATACAACAAAGTTGAAAATTTATCAATGTTTTATAAACTTATACTTATATTATAAAGCATATTTGCATTTATGTATACTATTTATAGAAATAAAAAATCGAACTGTAAAGTTCAATTTTTTATTTTTCATTTCTATAATTTGGTTTCATCATATACGAATATGCTTTTCGTATACTCTCACAATTTTGATTAGCGCGTTCAACTTGATAAGCAAAATGTGCACATAATTCCGATATATTCATATTTTTTATAATATTTACATCATTTTCTTTAATAAATACGTGTCCATCATCTGTAAAATAAACATAACTATGCTCAAATTTTTCATCTAATTTAAGCAAAAGTTTTGTATAATTTTGTGAACCAACTTTTTTATATTTTTTATATTTTCTATTAAACATATCAACAGGAAAAGTAGAAGAAAAATTATTAGTGTGGCCAATTTTTGTTGATAAAGCAATTGGCATCAACATTCGATAATTGTCTTTTGATATACACTGTATATAACCCATTTCAAAAATAGGATATTCATAATCATTGTATAAACTAAGTGCATTATAAAATAACTTACTATCTAAATTAGATGGAATTGATTTTAATAAATCTTTTTTATCCTCTGACAAATCATAAAAATCAATCTCATAAAAACCGCTATTATTAATTTCATTATTATTCATAAAAATATTCCTCTTTCATCACACAAGTGCTATACTACCACATTAGATAACATAAATCAAGATTTTTTATAATTAGAAATCTATGATTTTTGGTTCCTCAGTAAATGATGATATAACCGCTCTACCTGATTCAAAATATAATACTGATGTATTATCATCATTCTCATCATACATATATCTTAAATCAGGATTTTTATCAAGCATATTCTTTTTTGCTTCTATTCTATCATCTACTATAAGATTACCTGATACTCTTATCCATTTCCCATCATTAAATGCACAAAGTTCTACCTTGTTATTTTTTTCGATTTGCCTAAAAACATCCTTACTCTTTCCAGTTTGTATATATAAATGATTTTCAAATATTTCTATCGTTCCAAAAGGTCTTACTCTAGGACTATCCCCATCTATTGTAGCCAAATAATAAACCCCACATTTTTTCAAAAAATCTTGTATTTCTTTCATGTTAGCCTCCTATAATAATTTTACCATATTTTTTTATTTTATAAAATAAAAACTTAAACCTAAGGTTTAAGTTTCATATCAATATTTTTGTCGGCTGTTTTTTCCCATTTTAATTTTTCTAATATTTTTACTTTTCCTTGGAATAGATATTCTGCAGTTCTTTCTTGATCATCATCCGTAAATTTTGGATTCCAATATTTATCTGCTTCTATTTTTTGATTTTCTTTCTTCTCACCATCTTCTGGCAAAAATGAATCACTTGATTTAAATAACTCACCATTTAATTCTAACTTATATATTATAGAATCTTTTCTTAATTTACTAAGCCAAAAATCTAAATTTTCTTCATTGCACACCCATATGCAATGATATCTGCTAGGTAATTTGGGATATTTTTCTTTTCTTACCGCTTCTAAAGCTTCTTCCCTATTTTTTAATGATAAATTTCTAATTTTTGCCATACTATCTTCTAAAACATAATATAAATATTTTCCTTTTTTTAAAAAATCTTCATCAGATAAATTTTTTAAATCTAATATTTTTTCATCTGTATCAAGCCCCTTAATAACCTTCTCTATGAACTTATCTAATGAACATATTGAGCCATCTTTACATCTTACGCCTGAAGGAATATCTCTATCTGAATTGAATAGTGTTATAAAATCTTCATCTACTATAACTTCATTACCTACTTGCCATATATCGTCATATACACCATTTCTATGTATATGATACATTTCTTTATTTTTAACTTTCATAATTACACCTTCTTTTCGCATTTTATAACAAAAAAATATATTATTTTAAAATAAATTTTAGCGATAGGAGTAAAAATTCAGAGCTGGCTAGGACAATTAAAAACTCGAACCAATTGGT
>ONTJ01000029.1 GCA_900320735.1 uncultured Eubacteriales bacterium | reverse complement strand
TCTTTAACTAATAAAGTGAAATATTGTCTTTAGCCCTTATTTTATCGGCATTTATTTATTTTTATATTTGGGTATCACTTATTCAACGACACCCAAGGTGTTTTTACCATTCTTGGATTACCATCTTCATCTTCGTAACCTTTAGCGGCTGGTACTACATAACCAACACAATCTACTAATCTTATATTAGCAGAAAAATTATCTATATTAATTTTTGCGGCATTACTGGGAACAAATTTAGGTTCTATGGTCATTATAGTTTTGCCTTGTGCTGTTTGTGGTATTTCATCTAGACATCTTTTTCTCTCATATTCATCTTCAATATTTGGCACAACTAAATTCTCAATAAATTTTTTTATGAAAGTGGATTTACCTGTTCTTACTGCTCCAACTACACCTAGGTAAATATCTCCACCTGTTCTCTCTGATATACTTTTTATAATTTCTATTTTTTCCATCTAATCCCTACTTTCTTTATTAAAATATATGATTGATTAAAAAAGTTATTACAAAAAGTAATAACTTTATATCATTTTATCAATATTGTCAGGTACTTTATCATTAACTATCGCACCTATAATTTTATCTTCTTGTTCCTTTGATACTTCCCTACCAGTCATCTGACTAAGCTCTCTTATAACTTCCCTTATTGAATTAGGATTTTTCATATTATCTCCTTGAAGTTTACTTGCAAGTGATACGATAGTTGATTTTTTTATATTTGTTTTGTTTTCGACCTTTTTAAAAAAGCTATCACTTAAGTTCATTTAAAACACCTCTAATTTAATATATGAAAAAAGAAGAAGATTGCTACTCTTCTCCTTTACTTTTAAAATTAATCACTATTGGTGTACCCTCAAAATCAAAATTTTCTCTTATTTTATTTTCAAGATATCTCTCATATGAAAAATGCACTAATCCTTTTGAATTAACATTCAATTTAAATGTTGGTGGTGTTACACCAGTTTGACTACTAAAATATATTTTTAATCTCTTTCCTTTATATGAAGGAGCTGGATTTAATGCATAAGCATCATTTATTACATTATTAAGTAAACTTGTTGGTATTTGTTTTTTAGAATTGTTATATACTTTAATTATTTCTGGCATTAAAGTATGAAGTCTCTTTTTAGTAAGTGCACTTAAATATACTATTGGTACATAACTTAAAAATTGAAATTCTGCTCTCATCTTAGTCGTATAAGATTTAATATCATTTTTATCTTCTACAGTATCCCATTTATTTACCACTAACACCATTGGTTTACCTGCTTCAAGAGCATATGCTGCAATGTGTTTATCATGTTCTATAATTCCTTCTTCGGCATTAATTACAATAACACATACATCACTTCTCTCAATAGCTTTCATCGCTCTAAGTAGACTATATTTTTCTACAGTTTCATATATCTTACCTTTTTTTCTCATACCAGCTGTATCAATTACAACATAATCATTATGATCATATTTAAATATAGTATCAATCGCATCTCGAGTTGTACCAGCCTCATTACTTACTATTACCCTTTCTTCATTTAATATGGCATTTGTAAGTGAACTCTTTCCTACATTTGGTCTTCCTATTAAACAAAATTTAATCATTTTATTTTCTATATCATCTTCCTCATATTTTTGGAAATCCTTTACTATTTCATTTAATAGTTCGGCAAAATTAATACCATGTTCGGCACTTATTGTAATATAATTATCAAAACCAAGTTCATAAAAATCATATGTATTATCAATTATTTTTTTATTATCAACTTTATTAATTGCCACTATAACTTTTTTATTTGATTTATTTAATATATCTCTAACAACATAATCATTAGAATTAATTCCTTCTTTACCATCAACAACAAAAATGACAACATCTGCTTCATCAATTGCTATTTGTGCTTGAATTTTGATGTCACTATTAAAATTTTCTTTACCTAAATCTATTCCACCTGTATCAATGACATTGAATTTATAATCTTTATAATTTGCTACCCCATATATTCTATCTCTAGTAATTCCAGGGATATCTTCTATAATTGATATTTTTTTACCTACTAATCTATTAAATAATGTAGATTTACCTACATTTGGACTACCTACTAACGCCACTGTTGGTAATTTCATAGAAAACACCTCTTTCCTCTGGTTATTAATTATAGCACATTTATTGAAAAAAAGATATTAATTTATTTTTATTCCTCTACCTATGATTTTATATGCACTATTTGAATATATTAAATTAGAATTCTCCATTATATTAACATCCTTCTCCACTAAGTTAATATAAAATTTATTATCATAATAATATATCTCATTATTCATATAATCAAGTGGATCTTCTACTTCATATAATATAAGACTATCTTTTAATATATTCAAATTAATCTTTATGATATTTTCTTTTATGTAATTATCATTTTTTATAATTTCGATTATGTATCCATATTTATCGTTCATAAAAAGTTTTATATTATATGAACCAAGTATATCCAATTTATAATATTTTTTTAAGGAACCTATTATTCTTTTTATGGTATCCTTTATATCGCACTTTAATAGTTCATCAGAATATACATATACTATAATTTTATTTAATATAGACTCTATTTTCATATTAAAATATATGAAAAAAAAGAAGAATTAATCTTCTTTTTTATATACTATTTCATCTATTATATTTGATATGTCAGCTTTACCTAATTTTGTAGAACTTGAGAATAAAACAAATTTATCGTCATCTTTAATGTTTAATGTATCTTTTATCATTTTTACTTGTTTTTCTCTTAATGTTTTTCCTATTTTATCTACTTTAGTACATACTATAGTAACACTATGTTCATAATATTTCAAAAAATTATACATAAGTAAATCATCTTGAGTAGGCTTATGTCTAAAATCTATAAGCAAGAATACTTCTTTTAAATATTGTCTATTTTCCAAATATTCTTCAATCATCATACCAAATTTTTGTTGTCTTTCCTTACTTACATTTGCAAAACCATAACCTGGCACATCCACTAAATAAAAATCATCATTTATATTATAAAAATTTAAAGTCTGAGTCTTACCAGGCTTACTTGATATCCTTGCAAAATTTTTTCTTTCTATAATAGAATTAATAAAACTACTTTTCCCTACATTACTTCTTCCTACTAATAAGAACTCAGGCTTGTCATCATCAGGATATTGACTTTGTCTTACTGCACTAATAGCGAGTTCTACAGTATTAATCTTCATCTCAATCACCGATAATATTATAACAAAATAAAAAAAATAAAGCAAATTTGCTTTAATAAAATAATTTTTTTACATATTTTTTTCTAAGTTGTTTTTCACTTGCTTCTAATTTTTTCTTCATTTGATAATCATCAAGTGTCTTTAATTTTTCTTCTCTTTCCTTTTTTAATTCAATTAAATCTTGTTCTATTGAATCAGATTTAACACTTTTTGGTGTATATCTTAATTTGAATATTCTCTCATCAATCTCTAATATTTGATCTTTTATCTTTTTTTGTTTGTTTATATATTCATCTCTAAATTCTTCAAATAAACAACAATCATAAACATGAAAATCAATATCTAGAGTTTTGCGATTACCATTTTCACAATCTGATATGTATACCTTTCTTGAATATAGTGCATCATTAACATTGCTACATATATTTATGTTTCTATATCTTAATTTATCACACATAAATACTCTACAATTAGGACAAAGTTCTCTAACCATTTGTTCCTTTTTTTCAAGTAAATATTCTTTATATTCACTTCTAGTACATTTAGATACTATACCATCTTTTTTAATATAATATACTTCACTTATTTTTTTTCTTCCCATAAAAATACTTCCCCTTTCGTGAATTTGATAAGTATAGTATCAAAAAAATAGAAAATAGTCAAATTATTTTCTATTTTTATATTCTATACATAATTTTTCAAGTGCATCAAGTATTTCTTTAATTTGTTTTTCATCTCTTATTTTAGCACCTGCGGCAAGCTTATGACCACCACCATTATACTTTTCAAGTACTTTATTGATAATTGGTCCTCTACTCCTTGCGTTTACTCTTATTAGATTTAATTTAACATCATAAGTAAATGTAACCCATACTAATACTTCATCAATATTATTAAAATTATTGACTAGATTCCCGCTACTAGCTGAATCAACCTTATATTTTTTAATAATATCATCTGTTATTATTATGTGTCCAAGACCATTTTCAGATACTTTTAAATTTTCAAACATATACCCTTGAAGCCTAATTTCACTAAGTGGTCTTCGATATAAATCATCATATAAAGCAGTAAAATTTATCTTTGTGTCATCTATTAATCTAGATACTATTTTCAATGTATCATTTGTCGTATATGCAAATAGAAATCTATTTGTATCCGATACTACACCCATAAATAATCTTTCTGCTGCATATTTTGTCATTTTTAGTTTTGATGCATAGGCAAATTCAATTATCATCTGACAAACACTTGATTTACTGTCATCAATCCATTTAATCTTACCAAAATCATCTATTTCTGGGTGATGATCTATTTTTATTACCTCTTTAAATTGATTTATATCATCAACACCATCAATTCTTTTCAAATCTGGAGTATCACACACTATTAAAAGAGCATCCTTAAATTTATTTTCATTTACTTTATTTACTTCACCCATAAATTTAAATTTAACGGGTGATGCTCCTATGGTATACACCTCTTTTTTAGGAAAAGTACTCTTTATTAGTTCTCTTAGGCCTATTGCACTTCCAAGTGCATCAGGATCAGGTCCTATATGTCTTGCTATAACAATTACATCATGTTTCTTTATGCAATCATAAATTTTCTTATGAACATTACTTATCATAATATAACCTTTCTATTTTATTAATTCATATGTATCTAGAGCAATCATTAATTCTTCATTTGTTGGAAGTACATAAACTGGAATTTTAGAATCTTCAGTACTTATTTTTCTTTCTTCTCCTCTAAAATCATTAGCAGCTACATCAATTTTAACACCAAGTGAAGCTATTTTATCAATTATATCTTTTCTTGTTTGTTTTGAGTTTTCACCTATTCCTGCAGTTAAAACAATGACATCAGCTCCACCAAGCATATTGTTATACATTGCTATATAATTAGCAACTTTCCATGTGTACATATTTTGAGCTAAAATACATTTTTCATCACCTGCGGCTATTCCATCTTCTAAATCTCTAGAATCTGATTTACCACAAATACCTTGTGTTCCACTTTGCTTATTCAAAGCAGTCATTACTTGTTCTATTTCAAGTCCTGCTTCATCCATCATATATTCAATAACTGATGGATCTACATCACCAGGTCTTGTTCCCATCATGATTCCTGTTATTGGAGAGAATCCCATTGATGTATCCACTACTTTACCACTATCAATAGCACATACTGATGCTCCACTACCTATATGGCAAGATATTACTTTTAAATCATCTCTACCTAATTTTTTGCTTATTTCTCTGTTTATGTATCTATGGCTTGTCCCATGGAAACCATATTTTCTAACTCCATATTTTTCATACCATTCATATGGAAGAGCATATAAATAATTTACAGGGCTCATAGATTGATGGAATGCTGTATCAAATACTGCTACCATCTTAGTATTTGGAAATGCTTCTTTTGAAGCTTCTATACATGCTAGCATTGATGGCATATGAAGTTTTGCAAGTTTTTTAAACTTTTCACATGTTGAAAGTACTTCATCATCAATTATTACACTTTCCTTATATTTTTCTCCACCGTGAACTAGTCTATGTCCTATACCATCAATTTCACTTAATGATGATACTATTCCAAGTTCTACAATCTCTTTTTTAATACATTCTAAAGCAACTAAATGATTTGGTAAATCTAGATCTCTATGTAATTTTTGTCCATTTACTTTTACATCATAAAAACTTCCTTCTAATCCTATTCTTTGAAAATAACCATTTACAAGTTCTTTTTCTTCTGGTAATTCTATGATTGAAAATTTCATTGAAGAACTACCTGCGTTAATTGTTAATATTTTCATTTTTTTCACCTCAGTTAATATTATACAACATTTTCAAAATAAAAAAAACACAAATGTGTTTATTTTATTTTTGAAATCAAGTTTACTATAATTGCAGCATATATACTAATTATAATAGTCAAAATAAATATATCTGCAAATCCTGCTTTTTTTAGATTTTTATCTGGTTTTAAATCCATTGATAATGTTTTATCGTTTTCTTCAATTTTAACTTCTTCTTTTTTATTTAAACCAAGTACATTTAATCTATCATTTATTGAAGTTGAATATTTATTTTTAGCAAGTGCAATTTGAGCTTCATTATATACTATATTTCTTAATTTAGCAGCTTCAACATATACAAGTATATTATTGAAACTCTTATCAACTAAACTTTGCATATCGGTAATGCTATCTTGTAAATTAGAAATTATATTTCCTTTTATATCATAATCAGATAATTCTGATGGTAAGTCTTTACCATTTTTAATACATTCAACTACATTATTAATAGAATTATCTGTAATTATTTTTATAGCTTTATTTATATCAATTGATCCTGTTTTTTCATTGATTGCAAATGTACTCAAAGCATTATTTATAGATGCCTCATCCTTTTGTTTAATAGCTTCACTCATTTCTTGTAAATTTTCTATATTATTATTTTGATTGATTGGTGTATCTAATGTTTCGATTTCCTCTTCTTCCATAATTTCAATTGGTTCTTCTGCAGGTGCTTGAACAGAAGGTATATTTTTCTCTAAAATTCCATTTTCTAACTCATCAATAGTAATACGTTTATCTTCACCATTCATAACTACAACGATTTCTCCTGTCGATGAATCAAGTCCCTTGATCAAACCATCGTTTGTTATATTTGGATGAGCTAAAACATATTTTTTTAATCTTTCAATTACACTACTTTGGTTCATTATACATACCCTCCTAGCATACTATAATAATATTATATCACAAATCAAAAAAAATGGAAGATAATTTTAGAAAAAAAACAAACTACACGTTAAATAGTATAGTCTGTTTTGAATTACATTAATTATTTATTTTGCATATTGTAGTTACCACTTATTTGTGATTGTCCCATTTGTACTAATCTACGTGTTATTTCACCACCTACTGAACCATTAGCTCTAGCAGTAGCATCAGCACCTAAATTAACACCGAATTCGTTAGCTATTTCATATTTCATTTTGTCAATAGCTTGTTTTGAATTTGGAGTAACTAATTTATTTCTATTATTTCCGTTATTCATTATATTTCACCTCCTATACATTTATAGAATGTGAAATTTTTATTAAAAAATACATTTTATCATTTGGTAATTATTGGTAAAAAAAGATCAGATTTATATCTAATCTCTATTATTTCCTTGAATTACATTTAATATACCATTCATTTTATCTTGAGCACCTTGAAGTTCTTGTTTTAAAGCATTACTTTGATCTTCTAATTCTTCTTTTTCTTTCTTTAATGATAATGCTTCTTTTTGTTTTTCAAATAAATCGAATTTAGTTTTTGATAATTCTTCTTCTAATTCTTCAATGTGTTTCATTTGTTTTTCATAAACACCCATTAATAATGGTTCTACTTCTTCTTTAAATTGTTCTTTATAAGTTCTAGTATCTTGAACTTGTGAAGCCAATAAAGCATCTTTTACTACTGGTTTTACTTCTACTTTTTCAATTTTAACTTCTGGTTGTTCTTGTTTTGATGAATTAATTACATTTTCAATATTTTTATTTCTAGCTTGTAATTCTTCAAATGTTGGAATTTCTATTGTCTTATTTAATATATCTTCTTTTTCTGATATTTCAGGCATTACTACTTTTTCTTCAATTGTTGGAATTTCATCTACAAACATATTAGGTTTATTTGAATCAATATATTTACTTGCTAATGTATCAGCAAAATTTTTAGATACTAATAATTTTTTAGGTTTTCTTATTGAAACTTCTTCACCCTCAAATTTTAAATCACTAATGTAATTTGCATCTATTTCTTCTTCTCTAGCAATGGATTTCATTAATTCTTTTAATTGATTCCATTCATCATCAGAAATAATTTCTCTGTATGAATAATTTCCATTTTCATTGATAATACCTGTTGTATATATTTTAACCATATTGTTATCATTTAATTCATTATATGTGTATGTAATATAGTCATTGCCATTAGATAATCTATATTTTGCTAATATTTGTGCATCTTCTCTTATTCCTTCTTCGTTGATTACATAGAACATTATCTTATTATTCATTATCACACCTCATTTACTATAGAAAATTATATCATATATTTATTTTTTTAGCAACAAAATATTTGCAATCATAAGCGCAATTACTATTTAAATACTCATCTAAATTGCTTATTTTATTTAAATTTTTCGATTTTTTATTATCATCATCATAAAAACCTTTTAATCTTAATTTGTCATAAGCCCAATCACCAACAATATAATCATAATCATAAAAATAATCAGTGCATTTACTTATAAATTCATCTTTATCAAAGCCATTTCTATAATCTTTGATAATTTCGTATTTGTTGTTTTCTATTTCTAATGTCTTCGTCATATTATTCACCTAACAAAATTATAACATATTTTTAATCATTTTCAATTGGTATTGATAATATATTTGAACTTTCACTTAATCGTCCATTACTATAATATTCTGGGATACTACCATTTATTATTTTCATAGCCACGGGTATTTCATTTACTATTTTTATTTGTTTTGTTTGAAATGGAATTATTACTTCCTCCGTTACTTCAACTACAACAAATACTTCAATAAGTGCATTATTAATACCATAATTTCTAATATTTGTTTTTATATTGCTTACTACATTACCAATCAAATTTAATTTTACTGGAACTTTGGGTCCTAGATTTGATAATAATGGATTATTAGTTATTATCCCCATTGGAATTTCTGATATGACTCCATTTTTTAATTTTTTTAAATCATACTTAGATGTATCAATAAATGAAATATCATTTATATTTCCTTTTTCTATTTTTTTTAGATTTTCGTTAACAACACTTGTTGTTTTAGTTAAAAATTTATTAACTATCTTAGGATTAAAATCAATAGTTTGGATTTCACCATTCTTATTTTGAACAATCTCATACATACTACCATCTAATATATCAAGTACGTCATCGTTAAGTGAATTTTTAATCATTAAAAGGGCCATCTTTTTTGAATCAACTAATGCCTGCCTCATAATAACTGGTAATACTTTTTTTCCACAAAAATTAATAAATAAATATGTTGCTATAAATAAAAAAAGAAATACTGTGGATATCTTAGTACTGACTTTTATTTTTTTATGTGATTTTAATCTTATTTTTTTCATGTAATCACCTATTTAATTATATGAAAAAAGAGAAATATACTTTCTCTAAAATTTATTTAAAACAATGAATACACCTGCACTTAGTATAGCAAGTACTACAATAAAAATTAATACTTTTATAAATATATTAGTTTTCTTTAAGTTGTCTCTTAAATCATCAATTCCTTCAAAATCTTTAGTGTTAAACATAAATGTATCTGTGCTATATTCTGCTGAATCTTCATCTATTTGTTTTATATTAACATCTGGTTTCTCATCCAATACTTCTGTTAAATTTTTATCACTAGTTAAATCTTGAAACATATCATTCGCTATATCAACAGAGCTTTTTCCAGACATAGTATTCATCAAATTTAATAATTCCTTTTCTTCTTTTATTAAATTCTCATATACTTTTCTTGTCTTTGATAATTCTTCCTCTATATTATCGTTAAATTTATAATTTTCAATCTTACTTTTTTCTAATGCTTCCTCCAATATACCTCTTTTACTTTTTGCTTCTTTTAATATTTCATTAATATCATACGATCTTTCTTCTTGTTTTTTCGGTACTATACTATCATATTCTTCTTTATTAAAATTATTCTTTTCAATTCTTCTAACGCGATTATTTTCTTTATCTATTATTTCTTTTATTTTACTAATATCTATTTCATTCGAATCATCAATTACAACCATATTTGAATAATTAGTATCACTGTACATATCATCATATAAATTTTGATTTTTATTTACTCTACTTAAATTTTCATTACTGTCATATCTGCTTAATCTAGATTTCATATGAATCACCTACTTTATAAAATAATAACATATTTTTATATTTTTTTAAATACATTAATAAAAAAATATAGTATAATTATTAAAAAGAAAGGAATTGTAGTATGGAAGTAAAAGTAAATAAAGATAAATGTTTGGGATGTGGAATGTGTGTTGGAATAAATAGTGATATTTTCAACTTTGATGATGATGGGCTTGCCAAAGCTGATAATGATAAAATAAATGAAGATAACACTGAAGATGTTGAAGCTGCAGTTAATTCATGTCCAGTTGGTGCAATAGAAAAAGAAGAAAAATAAAACTTCCAAAATGGAAGTTTTTTTAATTTAATTTTATTATTGAATACATAACAACAATACCTATGATTACAGCAATTATGCTCAGTATTATTGCACTTGCATTACCTTTTTCATTTTCAACAATTTCTTCTGGTAAGATTTCACTTGTTGCTTCATTAGAATTATCAAAGAATGATTCTACTTCTTTTTCAGGTTCCTCATTTAATACACTTAATTCATCAGTAATTATTAAAGAAGGTTTAACCTCTTCTTCATCTTGTAAATTTATTGGATCATTAAATATCGTATCATCAAAATCATCTTCAATAGTTGCGCTTACATCAGGTATTATTTCTTCTACTTTATTTTGTGAATCTAAATATTCTTGATATTTATTTTTCATATCATTTTCAAATATGCTTAGTTCCCTGTCGATAACTTCAAATGGTTTTGATAAATCATCATTTTCATATTCTTTTAACTTAGATATGTATATTTCTTTTGTTATTACTGGTATATCCTTTGCACAAGCATTTAATCTATTTACAATTTCATTTTTACGATTTTTTCTTAAATTATTCATATATTGTTCATATAATTGTCTTTTTTCATCTTCCGAATAACTTTCGTTATTAAGTATTTGCATTGCTTCTTCTCTGCTATAGTCTAACTTTTGTGTCATTTTTTCACTCCCCTACTGAAGTACCTTTTATACTTAACTACATTATATCATATATTACCCCTAGTTTGTAAAGTGTTTTCACTTATTTTATATTTATTTTTATCATATCTGATAATGCATTTACTGTATTTTCAATTTTGAATTTACTCGTATCACCACTGAATATTATAGTAATAAATGGAATATTTTTTTTCATGCAAATATTTAATAAAATTAGTCTAGTGCTTTCATCTTTTACATTCATTTTTGACTGCAAGAAAATGACTCCATCATACTTCAAGTTATTTATATAGTATATATTATCTATTACATTAGATCCCAAATTATATTTACAATATTTTCTTATTTTGAATTTATGATATTTATTACTTATAGAATTAAAATATAATTCCTTATAATACCTATTTGATATCATATTTTTATTTGATAAGCTTTTTTCTATATCGAAGTTATGGTAGTATTCATTTGGAATGTAGTTATTGGATAATACTAAAATATTTTTACAATTTTTAGGTCTATCTAAATAAATACTGTCAATGCGCTTTTTATAATTAAAATAATCACGCATAAACTTAAATATATTTTTAGTTTTGTATATATTTTTATCAATTGATTTTCTTATTTTATCTAAGCTTCCTTTTCTTATTTCATATCCAATTTTTTTACTTATCATTGAATATAATTTTAATGTAATTAATATTCTTATTTTTATATTTATGAAATATCTAACATATTTTATAAATTTTATGTTTGAATTTATTTTTTTTATTATTTTATAATCATGTAGAAATCTATTATTTAAATTATATAATCTCACTTTACCATCATAGCTAATACATTCTTCATTGAAATTTAAAGCAATATCATAATTATTCTCGCTTGCATACATAATGTTATTTATAATACATTCCTTGCTATAATCCTTATAAGTAAAACCTTCATCACATACATCCGTCAATACGGTAACTTCATTATCTAATATTTTTTCATAGTAATATTTAATTATATTTTCAGTATATTTATTGGTCAAAATCAAAACTTTACTCATGTTTTCTCTCCACTTTAATTTTGTCTATAAATTTATATATATCTAATCTCAAATCAGTTTTATTTTTTATTTCATCCAGCTGTATTTGATATTTTTCCTTATCTTCAGGTAAATCCAAATTATTATATATGCTAGGATAATTAGTAATATATAATACCGCATCCACATAGTTAATTAAGTAATTTATATTATTTTTTATTGCCTCTATATACGTTTTTATATCAAAATAGTCATCTGGATTAATATTATTCACATTTATTAATTCAATGTTATTTTCTATAAATATATCTCTTACTAAATTATTAATAGGATTGTTATATATATATTCATCTCCTACAAGCAAAATTTTTTTCTTATTTTTTTTAAGTCTTTTTAAATCTAATAAATAATTAATCTTTCTTTGTTTATACTCTTGTAGTTTTGCACTTTTATATATATTTAGACTATAGCTTTTACTAAATCCTAATTGCTCACCTAGTTTAATAAAAGCTGATTCTTCATCTGTTTTATTATCCATGTTTAAAACTATCGTTTTTATATCATATTTTGTATTTACAATATCGTAAATACTGCTGAAATAATAATTCATATCATCACTGCAAATTCTTATAATTAATATATAATTTACTCTATCAATAAAATATTCTATTGATTTCATATAATTACTTAAAAAAATATTATTTTTAAAATCAATTTCTTTAAATATTGGACTTACCAACAGATCAATATTTAGTTCTCTAAAGAAGGCTGTAAGTAAGTATTTATATTTATAATACAGTATGCCTCTTGGTGTACCTATAGTAATATTTTCCATATATATCCTTTCTTGTTTAAATATATGAAATAAATAAAAAAAAAGACACAATTTGTGTCTTAAAATTTAAACATCAATATTTCGGGTTTGATTATCAACAATAAACCTATTACTAGTAAAATTATTCCACCAATCAAATGTGAATATTTAGAATATTTTGTTGAAAATCCAGTTACCTTAAGTGTTATCATTGAAATTATAAATATTATGATATCATCTAATAAGAAAAACAATATATATATTAACATATAAATAATATAACTAACTGTAGATAAATTATTCATAGCAAGAATTTGTGTGAACAATAAAGGTATACCTATAGAACACATAAGTTCAATTAAATTAACGGATGCCGCTAGTACTATTATTCCAAGTATCGATATTATAAATTTCTTTTCATGTGTTATAGATATTATCTTATTCATTATTTTCTTTCTGTCAGTTTTATCTACTACTTCGCATCCAGAATCATTCTTACCTAGTGATTTAATATAATTAACTAAGTTTATTATACCTACAACGACTGCCACAAATGCTATTAGGAGTCTTATATATGATATTTTACTGATAAACGATGCTAAGCTTAGCCATGATACCATAAACATTAGGTATATTATTCCTGAAGTTAATATAAATGTTAATCCAAGTATCCACATTTTTTTTCTATCTTTCATATTAAATAACATTGTTATTAAGAATATTAATATCCACATTGCACATGGATTAAAACCATCAACTAGTCCAAGTACAACTGCTAATATAGGAAGTGATACTGTTTTGGCATTAACCTTACCAAGTATTGGTACTGTAGTATATTCATCCTCTTTTTCTTTTGAATCTTTTCCATCTACTATTTCTTGTTTTTTGTTATCATTATTCTCTTTTATGCCTTTTAATTTTGATACATAATCTTTATATTCATGTGATTCATCCAAGTAATATTCAATCGCACTTTTTATATTATCTGGTGTAAAACTTTCAGAATATCCTACAATTATTTTTTTGCCTATTACTAAATATGGTACTCCATTTTGATTATTAGCAAGTTCTTTTTGAACCTTCGCAAGTAATTTTTGATTATCCTCACTATACCATACTTCATATTTGTTTAATTTAATATTTTCTTTATCTTTTAAATACTCATCAAGAAATTTTTCTTCAGCTGCGCAGTGTGGACACCCATCTCCATAAAATAAATGTAAATCTATATTTCTCTCCTGTGCTTTCACTGTCAATGGAATAAATAATATTATAAATAGTATTATCTTAATTATTTTCTTCATTTACTTCACCTACTACTTTTTTTATTTCTTCATAATTCTTTTCACCTATTAATCTCAATACTTCCTTACCGTTTTTTTCAAATATTAAGACTGGCAATACTTTTCCGACATCATATTTTTTTACTTTTTCTTCATCAAAGTCATAATCAAGTGTCTCACATACTATATTTTCATCTTCTTTTAAGATTTTTTCAATAGCATTATTTGTAATTAAACAAGCTGGACACCATAATGCACCTATCTTTATTATTTTCATCATATCACCAACAATATTATAGCATAATTCACAAATAAAAAAAACAACTAATTTACTTTTAGTTGTTGGCCTATATTTAATAAATTACTACTTAAATTATTAAGTTTTTTAATATTGTCTACCGTAGTATTATATTTTAATGCAATACTATATAGATTATCTCCTTTTTGTACAATATATATATTATTTGCACTATATGGTGTTGTAGGTATCTTAAGTTTTTGACCTATGCTTAAATTATTTGTAGATAAATTATTTAACCTTTTTATTTCATCTACTGTAGTATTATATTTTTTTGATATACTATATAAACTATCTCCTTTTTGCACAATATA
>ONTJ01000031.1 GCA_900320735.1 uncultured Eubacteriales bacterium | reverse complement strand
TAAACTTACTTCCCTTACCATATTTACTTTGAACAACTATATTTCCATGCATTAAATCAACTAATTTTTTAGTGATTGCAAGTCCTAGACCAGTTCCTTCAATTGTTGTATTTCTCTCCTCATCTAATCTTTCAAATTTATTAAACAATTTGCCAATACTTTCTTCTTTTATACCTCTTCCTGTATCTTTAA
The DNA here is from genome assembly GCA_900320735.1 of uncultured Eubacteriales bacterium. Classification (GTDB taxonomy): domain Bacteria; phylum Bacillota_I; class Bacilli_A; order RF39; family UBA660; genus CAG-433. Next base: position 56,593 of record ONTJ01000031.1, on the reverse strand, counting down.
CACTTATTATAAGTCTAATAATATTATCTTTTTTTGCTGAATCTATAGTAAATGTAATTTTACCTTCATCAGTATATTTTGCGGCATTAGTAAGTAAATTAAGTATAATTTGTTTTACTCTAATACTATCCCCATAAAGTACTCTTGGAATAGTTCCATCCATCTTACATACAAATTCAATTGGTTTATTACCTATTCTTGTTTTTGTTAATTTGCATAGTTCATCGAATACTTTCTTAATATCATATTCTTCTTTTACTATTTCTATTTTATTTGCTTCTATTTTTGATATATCAAGAACTCCATTTACTATTTCAAGAAGTGTGTCAGAAGCTGAAAGTATATCATGTACTTCATCTTTAAGTTCTCCAGGCAAATTAGGATTTTCATTTAAAGTATTAGAAAAACCTACAATTGCATTAAGTGGTGTTCTTATTTCATGTGACATACTAGATAAAAATTCTGTTTTAGCATTATTTGCTCTATCTGCTTGTTCTTTTGCTATATTTAATTGCTCAATCATTTTTAAATCTGGGTTTTCAATTGTAAAAAACATAACCACATTAACAAAACTTATTATAGAAGTTGTAAGTAGTATCCCTGGAGAAATCAATCTCATAATAAATGCTAGAAAACATAGAAATATCAATGCAAGGATTGGTATATATTTTTTTACTGCTAATTTTTTTCGATTGAAGTATGTAACTAAAGCTACAGCAAAGATATGTAATAATGAATAATATACTACAATATTAATTGGTTTACCATATGAATACATTACTCCATTTTCATTATACAATTTAACTTTTGATATAAAAACACCAAAAATACTAATCAAACATATTAATAAATAAATTATATTTATTGTTTTTCTATCAATAACTTTCGAATTATTAAATGCATTCTTTACAAAATACATACTAAATAATGATATCCAAATTATGATATATGATAGATAGTATTTATTCAGTAAATATACTACATTGTTATATGGATCATAATATCCGTATACAACAAGTACAATGTCAAAAATTATTCCAATTAAATCTATCCACAATAAACATGAAAATATTCTTGTTTCAAAGTTTTGTACTCTTTGTTTTGAATAAAAAAATATTATTATCAAAATTATATAGAATAAACTTGCTACTTGAAAATGTAGATTTAACATATTATCACTACCCTTATTTTCTATAATTATATCATATTAATTTACATAAAAAAATAGTAAATTTAATTTTTACTATTTTTTTAATTTTAAACTCTTTTCATGTTCATATTGCTTTACTTCATCTAACAAATTATTTATTTGTTCTTTTAATTCTTCATTTTTTTCAACCAAATTATCATTTTCATTTATATATATTGGATCACCTATTGACATACATAAATTATTATTAAACAATTTATAATCCGAATTAATTGCAAAAGGATAAATTGGAGCTTTTGTAATTTGAGCAACATTTACAGTTCCCATGTGAAAATCTAATAATCTTTTTTCAGTTTTATTTCTTGTTCCCTCAGGAAACATCATTGCAACGCCACCATTTAAAACAACTTTTATTAAATCTTCTTTAGCCTTTCTTCTACTATCTGCATCCTTATTATCAACAAATATTGATCCTATTGTTGTAAATAGCTTATCTAATATTTTTTTCTCATGTAATTCAGATTTTGCAAGTAAGTGAAAAGGCATATTAGAATTTGTCATTAGAAGTAATGGGTCGAATGAATGTAAATGGTTGGATGCCAATATAATCCCACCATTTGTAGGCATTTTTTCTTTATGTATGACGTGTGGTCTATATACAAAATTATATATTTTTTGTAATTTTCCAACTACTTTATTACATCCATCCTCACCTTGTTTTATATAATATGGATCCATCATTTTTTTATAATATTCTCTTAATTCATTATAATACTTTATTTTTTCTTCATTTGACATATTTTCAATTTCTTTAAAACTTAATACTGACATTTTTGATGAATTAAATTTATAAATTAATGTGTCTAATTCTTCTTTTAAACCATTAACATCAAATATTCTAATTACCTTATCATCATTATAATCATGATTATTTCTTGTATTAAAGCAAATTGCTTGTGTGTCATTTTTTATATAATCTAAAATTTCTTTTTTATCTTCAATCATTACATGTATATTATATTTTTTGATTTCATCCTTTTTTGCTTGTTCCATATTTTTTGTAGGAGTATAAATTATTCCATCTACCTCAATACCATTTCTAATCAATGATTTTTCTAATTCATTTCGCATTATTTTACCAAAAGTATTGTCTTCTGTTGCCATTGCACGTGATGTAATTATATATACTCTATTACCATTTTCCCTTAATTTTTTAATTAACTCAGCCATTCCTTCTCTAGCAACTACGTTTCTATTGTAATTAAATGTCTTCTTTAACCAAAATTTGAACTCTTCTTTAGAACTACAATCAAAAACTTCTTTTATTCCATATCCATTTATATCCTTGATTGGTTTATTTTTAAAATATTTTTGACCTTCAGTGATTTGATAATCTTCTATATTAAAAATTACCCCATCTACGTCTAAACCTATATTCATTATAACCCCTCTTTCAAATTTGCGAATATATTACTATAAAAATAAAAAAATGTCAAAAATTTTGACATTTTTACATTATACACCATATAGATATCATGTCAAAAACTCTTATTTTATAACATTTTTGGTGCATTTTCTGAATCTTTTAGAGCACCTAAAATCGCATTTCTTCTTTTCTTATATTCATTTATTTCTGTTTGCATTTCATGAAGTTTTTTTCTTACATCTTCATCTTCTACAATTGAAAAGTCAGAATTTTTGAACTCATAATATCTTAAAAACAATTTTGGTTCTTCTTCCATCGTTTTTAATCTTAAATCATATTTTTCTTTTTTATTTTTAGCTTTTTCTACTTCTAATTCTAATCCTTTTTTAATAGCTTCTTCTCTTTCTTCTTTAGATAAACCATTAACATTTAAATTATCAATAACATTGTTAATTAAATATTTTTCTGGATCATTTATTTTTTTCTCAAGAATAGCTACTTCACTTGTTATTGTTGGTTTAATTCTTCTTAATTTTGCATAATCAGAGTCTTCCGAATAAATTAGCGGAAGTTCGATATCACCTGTCATGTCTTCCTGTTTTACATTTTCAAAAAAATATTTTTGTAATTCATTTTCTTTCTTTAATATTAGCTTATCGTAACTGCTAAGTAATTCGTACGTACTTAAATCTAAATTTTGTTCCATATTTTACACCTCTATATCCTATATATAATCTAATTATATACTACAATAAAATCACGTAATTGTCAAAGATAATTTACACTTATTTACAACTATATTTTCCTATTATTTTTTCAAAACATCTAATTCCATCCATTGCAGAAGTTGTTATTCCACCTGCATATCCAGAACCTTCTCCAATAGGATATATCCCTTTAATGTTTGTTTCATAATTTTCATCTCTTATTATTCTAATAGGTGATGATGTTCTTGATTCAACTGCACTTATTATGGCATTAGTATTATATCCATTTATTTTTGTATTAAAATATTCAATAGCTTCAATCAAACTATCACATATATTTTTAGGAAGTATATCATTAATATTTGATAAAGTATATTCTCCTTTGAATACTGGCTTTATATTCAATTTTTTAGATAATTTATTTTCTTTAAAATCTACATAATTTTGAGTCGGTATTTTACCATTTCCTATTTTATAAGCTAGTTCTTCTAATTTTTCTTGAAATTTTATTCCATCAAACAAACCATTACCATAATCATCTTTTGAAACCGTTACTATAAGAGCACTATTAGCATTCTTACTATCTCTTTTATAATTACTCATTCCATTTATTACAAGTTTACCATCTTCACTAGATGAGTTTATGACATATCCACCTGGACACATACAAAATGAATATACTCCCCTATTATCCCTAGTCTTGTATGTTAATTTATAACTTGATGGTGGCAATACATCTGCATATTTACCATACATAGATTCATTTATCATACTTTGCTCATGTTGAATTCTTATTCCTACAGCAAATGGTTTACTTATCATATTAATACCTTTTTTATTTAGCATTTTGAATGTATCTCTTGCACTATGACCTAGAGCTAAAATTAAATTATCACAATCAATAACTTCATTATTATTAACTATAATTTTCTTTACAGTATCATTTTCTATAATTATATCTGTTAATGTTTTGCCAAATTTAAATTCACAACCAAGAGAAATCATCTTGTTTCTCATATTTATTATTACTTTTCTTAATTTGTCAGTACCTATATGAGGCTTATTTTCATATAAAATTTCTTCAGGTGCTCCATTTTCAACAAATATTTCAAATACTTTTTTCATTTTATAATCTTTGTCTTTTACTAAAGTATTTAATTTACCATCTGAAAAAGTACCTGCGCCACCTTCACCAAATTGCACATTAGAATCTTTATTTAATTTTCCAGTATTTATGAATTTTTCTACTGTTTTTATTCTATCTTCTATTTTTTCTCCTCTTTCAATTATTATTGGATTATATCCACATACACAAAGCATATATCCACAAAATAAACCAGATGGTCCAGATCCTACTATAATAGGTCTTTGTATCATCTTTTCCTTGCCTGTAATTTTATATGTATATTCTTCTTTTTCTTGTTTGAATACGTCAATTCCAAATCTAACATCATTTTCATTTTTAATATCCAAATCTATTTCATAGACATAGAAAATATTATTTTTATCTCTAGCATCTATAGATTTTTTATTTATTTTATAACTCATTATTTCATCTTTTTTAATATCCAATTTTTTTGATATTTTAGAGAGTAATTCTTCTTTTGTATCTTTTAAAATATTTACTTTAATTTGCCTTACTCTTATCATATATTACTACCTGCTATAAAACCTGATATGAATGAATGAGTTAAATTATATCCTCCACAAATACCATCTATATCTAAAAGTTCACCAGTTACATATAAATTATCTATACTTCGTGTCATCATGTTATCGTCAATTTGAGTTAGATAAAGTCCACCTTTAGTAACCTGTGCTTTATCAAATGATTTAGTTCCTTCTATTTTCATTGTATAATTATTTATATTTTCACACAATACGCTTTTTTCATTATAATCAAGTGATTTATATTTGATATCCTTAAGATTTGATTTATCAATTATTACATTTATTATTTTATTATTTAGTATTCCACATAAAAGTTCACTAATTTTTTTATTGTTCATTAATTTATCCCTATTATCTAAATAGGAAATCAATTCATTTTTTGAAGTAATAAATGGCATAAAATTAATATGTATTTCTTTATCAATTTTTGTATTGTAGTAAGCTGAACTAATATTAAATACACATATACCACTTACACCATAATCAGTAAGCTGAAGTTCCCCAATTTCTGATTTTATTACATTGTTATTTTCACATAATGAAACTCTAGCCTCACATCTTACGCCAGATAATTTTTTTAAATATCTATCATTGCATATAAATGAGGTAAGTGATGGATATATGTCTGATACTTCTAAATTCATTTTTTTTAGTAAGTTGTATCCATTACCATCAGAACCCGTTTTTGGATATGAAGCACCTCCAGTTGATATTATTAATTTATCACATGTAAATTCATTATTAATGATAAATTTATTATTCTCTTTCTTTATATCATTTACATAATAGTCAGTTATAATATCAACCTTACATTCTTCTAATTTACTTACAAGCGCATCTTTTATAGATATTGCTTGGTTAGAATATGGATAATAATAACCATTTATTATTTTTGGTATGATTCCAATACCAGTATAAAATTTATTTAATTCATTAAGATTTTCTTTAGTAATAATTTTATCTAGTAATTCTGGTGTAGACGAATTATAATTACTTATATTTTGATTATCATTATAATAATTACATCTACCATTACCAGTCATCAATAATTTTTTTAGTATTTCACTGTTTCTTTCTAAAATAGTTACCTCATTATTTTTGGATGCATAAATAGCACTTATTACTCCAGAAAAACCTCCACCTATAATAATAACTTTACTCATAAATCACCTATATTACATAATCCATTTTATTTTCGTCTTCATAGGACTGAATCAATTCGTCAAGTGCATATAATTCTTCTTTTGAAAGACTCTCAAACATTTGCTTAATCCATACATCATCAAAATAATCTCTTGCCTTAAAATATTGATCCCTCATTCCTTCTTTTATCAAGACAGGTGCGTGTCCTTGTTTTAGCAAATTAAAATTAAGTATAAGCCTACTTGTTCTTCCATTACCATCTTCAAAAGGATGTATTCTTAAAAATTCAATATTAAATAGTGCTTCACGTTCAAATACATCATATTTTTTCCACTTACCATAATAGTCATCTAATAATTTTTTCATATCTCTTGGTATATCTTTTGAATCAGAAATAGGATACTTATCATCAAGTTTATGATTGGATCCATTTGTTCTATAACCATCTGATATATACATTGCATGTTTATTTATTGTATTTGCTATTTCTATTATTAATTCTTCAGTTAGGGGTTTACTGTTTTTTTCGTACAATTTCTTAAATAAAATAGAAATTGCTTTGTAATTATCAGATAGTGTAAGTACATTTGCATTATCATATAACTTACCTATTGGTTCATTATCATTTTCAATTATATTATTTGAATATACTAATCTTGAATTTAGTAATTGCATATATATTTTTAAAAATTCAGGATCATTTAAATATTCAATATGCCTTTTTTCTAATTTAGCCATAACTACTCCTTATTTTAAATCTTCTTTTACTTTATTTAAATCTATCTTAGTTACATTTTCTAAATAATGTTTACCACAAAGTGGAACATATGTTACATCGTTAGTACCATCAATTACTATAATATTGCCTTCAATTACATATTTATCATTAACTTTTCTACCAACATATCTAGCCACATCACCACAATAACATAGAGTCTTAAATTCCTCTAATGTTTCCGCAATTTCAAGTAATCTTTTACTTCCTTCGAATGAATCAAGCTTAAAATCAGTTCTAAGTCCATAGCAAATAACAGGTATATCAAGAGCTTTTGTAATTATAAAAAGTTCATCTACTTGACCACATTTTAAAAACTGTGATTCATCTATAAAAATACATTTTACATCTTCTAATTTACCCTTTAATAATTCTATTATTGAATCATTTTCATCTATTAAAATATCAACTTTTCTCTCAAGCCCTATTCTAGTTTGAATATTAGTTCCAGCTTTAGTATCTACTTTTGGTTTCATAACTATTACTTTGCAATTATTTTCTTCATAGTTATGTACCGTTCTAATTAAATCAATTGTTTTACCCGAGTTCATTGTCGAATATTTAAATATTAATTTAGCCATATTTACCTCATTTTCTTTTCTTTTTTTTCAGTACACATTAATATTTTACCAATATAATATTGCCATTTTTTCTCATCCATAAGTTCATAACCTTTTTCAATTAAATTGTTTAACAATAAATCTTCATTACCAAATTGAGAAAATGTTAAATCTATTAAATATGTTTTACCATTTTCATATACAGTTACAAATCTATGTCTATAATTTATTTTTAAGTCTTCAGCTGTATCCATAATTTTGCAGTTAACCAGTTGCTGTTTTAAATTATTATATAAATAACTAGAATAAATCATACATGTTCTATTGATTGTCAGATTATTCAATTGCATCTTTGTTTGTTCAATAGCATTTTCAATTTTGTCTTCTATTTTCACGTTGAATAAATTAAATAATTCATCAAAATTTTTCATGTAACACCTCTGTTGTAATTATATCATAATTAAAAAGAATTATAAATTACTTTACAATTCTTTTTACATATTGATATAGTGTTTCATTTGGATCCATATCACAATCAATTGTATCACATATATAATTATCAACTGAAATATGATTATATAGTTTTTCTTTTTGCCACAAATTTAAATTGCAATATTTATAAAATACATTTTTTAGTATGAACTCACGCATAAGTTCTCTATTTAATATTTCTATGTATCTACTTTGTAACTCATTTTTTATCATATAACTTCCAGGATCAATAAAATACATTCCACCATTAAAAATGTAATTTTCATTATGTAAATCATATATAAGTACGTTGCAATCTTTTAATTTAAGCAAATCTTCTTTTATTATTTGTAACTGTGCATAAATATCTATCATCTTCATTTTTTTAACATATGTTTTTGAACTTGCCACAATATATGGCATTTTATATCCACCAAATTTTTCATCTATATAAATGACTTCATTAGGCAAAAGAATTCTATCATTTCTTATCTGCATGAGATATCTAATATCTTCTTCACTTAATCTATGCTTAGGACAATTAGGTTTATATAATTTAAATACATCACTACCAAATTTATAAACCATTGCCTCATCACCCTCAGAAATATAATGTTTTTCAATTAATTCTTCTTTTGATATATTATATATTATATTACTGGTTCTTATTTGCATAAAATCCCCTCTTTTTGTTAGTTGTATACTATCATATTTGACTATGTTTGTCAAAAATATTTGTTAATTATCTCTTGAGATATTTAAAATAATTCCTATTGAAATCATGGTTATAAGTAAACTAGACCCCCCATAAGATAAAAATGGGAGTGTTACACCTGTGATTGGAACTAATCCTACTACTACTGCCAAATTAAGTAATGTCTGAAAAGCTATTTGAAATGTAATACCAAAACATAAATATTTTCCAAATAAATTATTACATTTAAGTGCAACCATTATACATCTATAGAATATAAATATAAATAAAGTTGATACCAATGTAATACCTAGTATACCAAGTTCTTCACTAATAATTGAAAAAATGAAATCTGTTTGAGGTTCAGGTAAATAAAAATGTTTTTGCACGGAATTAAAAAGTCCCATCCCAAGCAATCCTCCAGGGCCAATTGCAAACAATGACTGAATTGATTGAAAACCTGCACCGAGAGGATCCGACCATGGGTTTATAAATGATATTATTCTTTTTATTCTATAAGGTGCGGCAATAATGAGTCCTGTAAGTCCCATTAGTCCTAATATACCTATCTTTATAAAAAAACTCTTATCAACTCCTGATACAAATAATAATCCAATTACACTTACTAAAATTATTGCACCTGTACCAAGATCTGGTTGTAACATTATCATAATAAATACAAGCAATGTTACAATTAATATTGGAAAAACACCTTTTATAATTTTGTTTATATTTTTTTGATTATTGCATAGGTATTTGGATGTAAATATAATTATTGCTAGTTTCATAAATTCAGAAGGTTGTATTCCAAGTCCCCCAAAACCAAACCAACTTCTAGAACCATTTCTCACTTGTCCTAATCCTGGGATTAATACAAGTATCAATAATATAAAACAAATAAATAATATAATATTTGCCTTATCATAATATAATTTATAATCAACTTTAGATACTAGTAACATTAAAAATATACCAATTATAACAAATATAGATTGTAATTTTAAATATCTAAATGGATCATTAAATTTATAATTAGCCCAAATTGAAGATGCAGAATAGATCATGAGTATTCCAAAAATAGAAATTATTATAACGTAAATAAACAGTCTTTTATCTATCTTCAAATTTATCACCTGTTTAAAATTTATGCAAAAAAAAAGTAAATATTATTTACTTTGTATTAAATTGCTTATTTCTTGCTCCACTTTTTTTAGTTTTTCTTCAAAATTAGTGCTATTATCTATAATTACATAATTATTAACATCTTTGTAACAATTTCTTATATTATTATCTTTTTCTTTTGCTTCTTCTTTGCTTTCTATTCTAGCACTATTATTTGATACATTATATTCATTAGTATCTATGGCAGCACTTACTAAATGTATAAACAAGTCATATTTATTTATATAACTTTGTCTGTCTACATTAAATTTATTAAGTAATTCATTAAACTTCTCATCACTTACATATGAATTATTATCTAATATGCACCTATCAAGTAAAACTAGTATATTTTTATCTTTATTATCAGATATATATTTATCTATTAGCATTTCTTTAAATAATTGAAGATAGAATATATATTCCTGAAACTTGTCTATACTTATTTCACTTAATCCAAAAGGCTTTATTCCCATATTCATAAGTTCAGTTGCAGTTTCATTTATAGATAAAACTATATATCCTTTTTCCTCATAAATTTCTTTAATATGATTTATTGCACTTGTTTTCCCACCACATGGTCCCCCAGTTAAAACTATTTTTTTTATCATATAATCTCCTTATTTATTTCTTTTAATCTATTTTTTATTAATAATATTAATTCTATTGGTCCATTTATTTGATTTAGTACTATTAAACTGGATTGAAGTTTTAATTTATCACTTACATCATTTTTGACATAATTCAAAATATTATGTGTATCTATATCATATCTGTTTTTAAAATCATTCATTAATTCTTCTATTTCTTTTAATACATACACTTTTAAATCATATTCATCTATTAAATCTATACCATAGTAACTTTCTAAAAGTAATTTATAATATTCGTCTAATTTCATTTTTAATTTTGCTGTATATATTCATCATATGTCATTAATTTATCTATATATTTTCCATCTTCAGTAAATTCTATTATTCTATTTGCTACTGTTGATAGAAGCTCATGATCATTCGATGAAAATAACAATACTCCCTTATAATTTTCCATTGCTTTATTTAATGACGTTATTGATTCAATATCAAGGTGATTTGTTGGATCATCTAAAATAAGTACATTAGAATATGAAAGCATTAATTTTGAAAACATACATCTTACTTTTTCTCCACCAGATAATACTTTTACTTTTTTTAGTGCTTCTTCTTTTGAAAATAACATTCTTCCAAGAAAACCTCTAATAAATGGTTCTTCTTGATTTTTTGAATATTGTCTAAGGAATTCTATTAAGTTCAAATCATTATTGAAATACTCATCATGTTTTTTAGGAAAGTAATCATATTTTACAGTTGTACCCCAAATAATTTCACCACTATCAGGTTTCAAATTACCAGATAATATTTCAAATAATGCAGTTATTGATTGTTCATTTCCAATAAATCCAACCTTATCATTTGTATTTATCGTTAAATTCATATTTTTCAGTAATACCTGTCCATCGATTTCTTTTGAAATATTTTTTAGTTGAACTACATCTTTACCAAGTGGCCTTTCGATTTCAAAATTGATATATGGATATTTTCTTGAAGAAGCCTTCATTTCATCTAATTCTATCTTTTCTAAGGATTTTTTTCTACTTGTTGCTTGTCTGGACTTAGATGCATTTGCGGAAAATCTCGCAATAAATTCCTTTAATTCTTTTATTTTTTCTTCTTTTTTCTTATTTGATTCCTTCATTTGTTTTAATATTAATTCACTAGATTGATACCAAAAATCATAATTACCTATAAACATAGTTATTTTCCCATAATCTATATCAAGCATATGAGTACATACTTTGTTTAAAAAGTGTCTATCATGCGATACTACTATTACAGTATTATCAAAATTTATTAAAAATTCTTCTAGCCATATTTTTGCATCAATGTCTAGATAATTGGTTGGTTCATCTAGTATTAGTATATCAGGGTCACCAAATAAGGCTCTAGCAAGTAACACTTTTACTTTTTCTGCACCTGTTAGTTCTCTCATATATTTAGTAGTATATGAATTATCAAGACCTAAACCACTTAGTAATATGGCAGCATCACTCTCAGCATTCCATCCATTTAAATCAGCAAATTCTGATTCTAATTCACCCGCTCTAATACCATCTATTTCAGTGAAATCTTCTTTAGAATATAATAATTCTTTTTCTTTCATTATACTATATAGTTTATCATTTCCTTGAATGACTGTATCAATAACATTATAGTCATCATATCCATTATGATCTTGTTTTAAGACTGATATTCTTTCTCCCTTAGATATAATAACATCCCCTGTTGTAGATTCTAGTTCCCCACTTAATATTTTTAAAAAGGTAGATTTCCCTGCGCCATTGGCACCTATCACACCATAACAGTTTCCTTTTTCAAATTTTATATTTACATTTTCAAATAACACACGTGTATTAAATTTTAAACTTAAATTACTAACTTGAAGCATTAAATCACATCCTAACTTTAAAAAAGAGTTTTATACTCCTTTATTTTGCAATATAAATATTATATTTATCTTTATTTTTTACTATCATATATGCATTACCATTTTTATCATTTATTTTGACTTGGTATAGTTTTGCATCATTTATTTTTGTAAACAAATCAAATTTAAAATTCATAATTTTGATATATTGTTCATCATTATTACTAATAAATATAGCATTATTATATGGATTAATAATATAGTCATACATATTTTTAATTGATTCACCTTTTTTAAATTTATAACTATATGTTTTATCTTTATTTATATCATAGACATTCAAATAATTATTATCGTTTATATAAATATAATAATTATCAATTAATTTTATATAATTGCTAGTGTTAATATCAATAACCACATCACCATTTTCATTGATATATGTTACCCTTTTATCATTAATATTTTTATATAATATATTATCATTAATCTGATTTATAATTAATGGTTTATCATTTATTATTTTATTTTTAGATATAGAATATAAATATATATCAGAATATGGAATATCTCCTATTAATATTTTCTTATTTGCAATAAATAATTTTTTTTCACTTTTAAATATTTTTTTATTGTTTTTATCATATACTACATATAAATTACCACTTAATTTTACAATTTTATGATTATCACTAAATTGCATATACGAATATATCTGACTATTTTTTCTAAATAATTCTCTATTATCTTCCATATCATAAATAACAGTTTTATTTTCATCACACGCATAAGAACAAGATATTTTAAGTGTGAGATTATCTGCATTTAACGTACTAATTTCAGATTTAATATTCTTTATTTTTTTATATGAATATAATTTATAAAATTTATTTTTTCCTATATCCAAAATTCCTATTGCATTTTCTTTCTTACTATCTACGAGAATATATTTTTGTTTTTCATTATAAATACTTTCATTATAAATAGTATAATTTCTACTTATATTTTTTACTACTTTTTTATCTAAGGTTATTCTTACTTGTTTTCCAGTTTCACTTAATATATATTCTATATTATTTTTATCTTTAATTATTATATTATTTTTCTTTTCAATATATGATTTAAAGGGGTTACCAATTATTTTTTCTTTAGCAACATTATAATAATAATAATTTTTATTTTCGATATTCTGGACAATTAAATATAATATATCATATTCATCTTTATAAACTTTAGAAATATTATAATTAACAAGTAATTTTTCTAATTTTTTATTTAATATATATACATTTTCATTACTCTTTATTTCATAAATATCATCATATTTTTTGTAACTTAATACATTTTTATATATTTCTTTTCCTGTTGTATCAATTATTGAATAATTCACTCCATTATACATAATTAAATAATCATCTGTTAGTTTAGTTAATGTATTTGTGGATTTAAATAATAATTTATTTCCTCTATTTCGTACATAATATTCATTTTTTTTATTTGAGTACGAAATATAATAAGTATCTGTTACATTTTTAGGTATTTCATCATTTTTATTAATGTACTTAAATGCTTTATCTCCGGCTACATTAAAAATGGTTATTTCCTTTCTATCTTCTTTAATCGCTGCGAGTGCTTCGCAATTATACTCAATACAATATACATTATCATAATCAGAATATGACGCACGTCTTATACCTTGAATTTGAGTATTCCTATTAAATTTATTAAAAATTGACTTGCCTGCAAATAATAAAAATAAAATTACAAGTACCGAAATAATTATTTTAATTATCAAACCCTTATTCTTCATATTAAATACCTCTATATAAAAGTATAACATAAAAAACATCTTATTTAAAGATTAAAAAAACGCATTATATGCGTTTGTATCAATAAAAAAATATGATTGGTATCAATATAATTAACTTTGCGTCATAGGTCAAGTAGGATTTCCCACAAATTAACCTTTCGTTACCAAAAGGCGGTTCCCCTTTAATAATTGTATATACCGTTACCTAAGTATACGACTTGATTGCCACTTAGTACGCACTGCAAACTTATATCGACATACAGCCTAGGAGATTTCCTCACTGATATTTATCTATTATTAGTCTTTTTTGCAAATACAATTTCATATAACAAATCCATATAAATAATTTTGGCCATAAATTATTCATACATATTATAATCCCAGTGTATTCACTCAAGGCAAGCTACACTACTCAAAACTTTCGCCTCAAAGTAGGTTTAATCTTAATTCGTACTATATTTCGGTTTAGCACAATATTAAGTCTCTATGTCATATGGGCTACACTTATATGCCATTATAAGCTCCCCAGATAACTACCTCCCAGCACCCACCCAAATCTGGGCGATTCAAGCAAGCACAAGAAGTTTCACAGGTATGCTCTTTAACGAATTTTTAGGCTCGTCTTCATAATAGATGTACCAACTAGGATACTGCACCCTTCATACAACTTAATTTTATCATATAATGACTCTTTTGTCAAAAAAATGATACATTATAATATATTATAAAAAAATAAAAATAAGTCCAAAACGGACTTATTCTTCATAACAATAATACATGTTATAAGTTCTAACATTCATTAATATACCTTGTTTTTTTCTATTAACTGCTGTTATACCAAATTCATATTCAGATGCATATTTTTGATCTTGTTTAACGGAATTTACGTAATATTCTTCACCATCTAATTTAATATTGTAATAACTATATTCACCACTTGCATTTTTCTTGTCTAAATCTTTAAATGTATATGTTCCTTTTACATAATTATTATTAGTATCATTATATTTGCCCCATACAAAAGTATTATCTTTGTATAAATCAAAATGAACTATATAATCGTTTGATTCACCACTTCCAGAATAACTTTTGCAATTGTATGAACCTTCTACATAATTATCTGATGTTTCTCTTTCAAGTTCATTATAGAATCTATTTATGAATTTATTTAAATCAGTTCCTTCAGTTGTTGCTTCGTCAACTGTCAATCCTACTACCACGAAAAATAAAATGCATGTTACTATAGATATTAATAATGCAAATGCATTTAATATAATACCTGCAAATTTTCTACCTTTTTTGACCTTATTTACTATACCTAGTATTAACCCTACAAGTGCAAGTGGAAATATAATAAAGAATGGTATAAAGAATATACATGTAAAAGATAATACTAATGCTATTATACCAATTACAAGTGATGCCACTCCAAGTCCTTCCTTATTTTTGCTTACTACATTTTTGTTTTCCGATACTTCATTTTCAAATGAGTTTCCACATTTACTACAAAATTTTACTTCCGCATCATTTTCTGAACCACATTTAGAACAGTACTTCATTTCTATCACTCCATTTCTATTTTATTTTAACTTATAAATATGTGTGTTGTCAATTTATAATAATTGTATTTTACAAATTATTATCATATGTTATAATTAGATTGGTGATAATATGAGTAAAAAAATTAGAATAAATATGCTTTCAATGGCAGATTCAGTTGATGGACAAGGTGTTGGTTCCGCATATCTTGAGCTTATGAAACTTTTAAAAGAAGATGGAAAAGATGATTTTGAAATATTATTGAATGACAAAATCAAAAATAGTGATATAATCCATGCACATACTGTTGAACCTAGGAATTACATTAAATTAAAAAGAGCAAAAGTACCCACAATTGCCTACGTACATTTCTTACCAGATACATTAGATGGATCTATAAAATTGCCTAAATTAGCATTTAAAATATTTAAAAAATATGTAATTAGTTTTTACAAATCAGCTGATCATATAGTTGTAGTAAATCCTATTTTTAAAAAAGATATGATAAAAGCAGGTCTTAAAGAAGAAAAAATAACATACATTCCTAATTTCGTATCTAAAGAAAAATTTTATAAAAAAAGTCCTAGTGAAATAAAGAAACTAAGAAAAAAATATGGATTAGATGAAAAAGATTTTGTAGTATTGGGAGCTGGACAAGTACAAAATAGAAAAGGTGTTTTGGATTTTGTAGAAGTAGCTAAAATGATTCCTAATGTAAAATTTATCTGGGCCGGAGGCTTCTCTTTTGGTGCGATTACTGATGGACATAAAGAACTTGAAAAGGTAATGCAACATCCACCTAAAAATGTCAATTTTTTAGGTATTATTCCACGAGATGACATGAATGATTTATTTAATATAAGTGATTTGCTATTCGTACCATCTTATAATGAATTATTTCCTATGACTATACTTGAGGCATGTTCAACTAATACTCCAATAGTTTTAAGAAATTTAGAATTATATGAAGATATATTATTTAAAAAATATTTATGTGCTGATAATAATGATGACTTTGCTAAATTAATAACAAAACTAAGTACTGATAAAAAAACTTATCAAGAGGCTGTTGAAAATGCAAAGTATATATCAAATTTTTATTGCAAAGAAAATATTTATAAGATGTGGGATAAATTCTATAAAAGCTTAATTAATAATAAAAAAGCATAGATTATCTATGCTTTTTATTTTGATTTAAAAAAAATATTTTTAAATTACTCTAAAAATATTTTTCTTGTAATAAAATTAAAGACCATAACAACTGCTGTTGCTATTATCTTGACGATCATATAATTGAAAGATAGTTTGTCAGTACCTATATACATAATTAATTCAGTAAGTAATAAACCAATTATGCTAAAAATTATGAATAAAATAAAGTTTTTACTTTTACTTTTTGCTTCATCAACATCAAATACCCATTTAACACTTGCGATGTAATTAAATACAACAGAAATACTAAAACCAAGTGCGGCTGATAATAATACATTAAAACCAAGTACTTCTTTGCAAAAAATTAAAACACCATAGTCTATTAAAAATGCAAGTCCACCAACAAATCCAAATTTAAATATTTGTAGAAATAATTTATTATTCTTTAACTTATTTATCATCATTTTTCCTTGAATTAATTAAAAATAATTCAAATAATTGTCTATGTTTTTTTACAACTACTTCAAGTATTACTCCACAAATAAATAATAACAATGATATTGTTAACATAAATCCAGAAAAAATTAATGTTGGAAATCTAGGAACAAAACCTGTCTTAAAATACTCTGCAAATACAGGTATACCAAATATAAGTGATATCACAAAAAATAATAAGCTTATTAACCCAAAGAATATCATTGGTTTGTATTCTTTAAATAATCTACCTATTGTTTTTAGCACTTTAAATCCATCACTAAATGTATTTAACTTTGACACACTACCCTCTGGTCTATCTCTATATTCTACTGGAATTTCTTTAAGCAAGAAATTCTTATCTAACGCATGAATTGTCATTTCAGTTTCAATTTCAAATCCTTTTGACAAAACAGGAAATGTTTTAACAAAATCATAGCTGAATGCACGATAACCTGTCATAATATCCTTTACTTTACTTTTAAAAAGTGTATTAATAAGTTTTCTAACTAGGACATTTCCAAAATTGTGAAATGGTCTTTTATTTTCAGTGAAATATGTGCTTGATAATCTATCACCAATAACCATATCAGCTTGTCCATTTAAAACGTAATCACACATTTCTTTTGCATTTTCTTTTGGATAAGTATCGTCACCATCTATCATTAAATAGCAATCAGCATTAATGTCTCTAAACATACTTCGAATTACGTTACCCTTTCCTTGCTTGTATTCATACTTTACTATTGCACCAGCTTTTTTAGCTATCTTGTCAGTACCATCTGTAGAATTATTATCATAAACATATATATCTGCATCTGGTAATACTGTTTTATAATCTTTAACTACTTTTTCAATTGTTTTTGATTCATTATAACAAGGAATCAAAACTGCTATTTTTTTACTCATTTTACATCCTCCGTTATAATTTTATCATTAATCAAAAATAAAATAAAGCAATTACCCTATTTTTATAAGAAATAAAATATTTACACGAACAAGTACAGATGATATAATTCTATAAAAGGAGTATAATATGAGACAATTAAAAGAATTTATAAAAAACAAAATGGTTAATAATATATTATTTAGTGTATTAGGAACGATAGGAATAATTAAATTATTTGAGATAACAACTACAGCAAATTTATCAAACAATTTAGTTAACTTAATTATATTTATATTATTATTTAATATTTATAAAATAATTGATCAACATCAAAAATCAGAACGTATCTTTTCATATTGTTTTTCAATTTTTTTATCATTAATACTTGTGATAGGCGCGCAGTTAGATGTACATGGCGAAATTTTTTGGACTTTAGGAACATTAATTAAAATAATTTGTTTGCATTTTGCAATAGTGCCCATAATAATGTATTCCACTAGTTATTTAAAAAAGATAAACATTAAAGAAAATTTAAATTATACTAGAAAATTAAAACTACTTACTTTTTCAATAATATTTCTATTTAATTTTTTAGTATTTCTTGCATTATATCCAGGAATATATGGTTATGATGCTGGTTTTCAGATATTGCAAGTTTTAGATAGTAATGTGCAATTAACATCCCACTTTTCACTCTTCTTTAGTTTCATAATTGCACTTTGTATCAATCTAGGAAAATTATTGTTTAATAATTATCAAATTGGATTTGCAATATATACTCTATTGCAAATGATATTTATGACATATGTAGCAACAAGAATCTCGCTTTATGTATGCAAAAAAACTCATAATAAATTATTGTTTATACTATGTTTGATTTTCTATAGTTTATTTCCATTATATACAGCGATGGTTATGTCGACCGCACAAGATGTAATTTTTTCTGGTTTATTTGCTCTAGTGATACTTAATTTAATAGAATTAGTTAATGATGATGACTACTATAAAAACAAATTAAATTTTTTGAAATTAATAATATTAATATTCTTATTATGTATTGCTAGAAATAATGGTTATTATGCTACAATTGCCACTATACCATTTATATTATTATTCAAAAAAAATAAAAAATTTTTAACAATATTAATATTTATAATTCCATTAATATTATATAAAATTTATACTGGTCCAATATACAATTTAATAAATGTTCAAAATGAATCTTCAATACGTGAAATATCAAGTATTCCATCACAACAATTAGCAAGAGTATATAACTATAATTATGCTGTTTTAGATAAAAAAGATTTAAAGTTATACAATAAATTTTATACTAATCTTGATGATTTCAAAAATTATAAATTTAGGCAATCAATTGCTGATCCAATTAAAAATGTTTTAAATGTGGATGAAACTGATAAAAATAAAGGTAAATATTTATCATTTTGGATGCGTGTTGGTATTAAGGATATTGAAAATTATACTGAGGCCCTACTTTTAAATAATCTAGGAGTTTGGTATCCAAATAAAGAATATAATGATACGAGAATGTATCATCCATATATAGAATATAATATGTTAGACGCAAAAAAATGGAATAAAAATTATATAGAAATTAAAAGAAACAGTAAATTTCCAATATATGAAAAAGTATTAAATATTATAATTGAAAAAAACAAGTGGAAAAAAATTCCAATTATATCAAGTTTTTTTGAAATGGGAACTTATTTCTTAATATTTATATATACAATTGGAATATGCATAGTAAGAAAACAAAAAAAATATTTTATACCACTTGCATGTATAGCAGGTCTATATGCAACTGTATTGGCAGCTCCTGTTGCACTATTTAGATATTGTTTCCCTATTGTCATACTAATGCCAGTATTAGCAACAATAATAATAGAAAAAAAGAGAAATTAATTTCTCTTTTTTATTTTAAATTTTCTGCAAGTTCTTTAGCAGAAATCATTGAATCCTCCATAGAATTATAAATCCAAGCACCATATCTACCTATAGTATATACGCTTTTTTTAGACAACTCTTGTTTTAAATTATCTATATCATTATTAGTCTTACTATTAATGTGTACATACGCAGGATCCATAATAACTGAAACATGATCAACTAATTTCATATCATCAGTTATAATATTAGATTTTTTTAAATTTTCTATTGTCAAAGTTAGCTGATTATCAATCATATCTTGTGTTATTTCAGTATCTTTTGAATAACCAATTTCAATATACATGCTTAGTTTATCGTCACCTAGTATGTTATTATAAAATCCAGCTCTATAAAAGTTACATCCTTTATCAGGTATGTAAATCCAGTGTTCTTCAGTACATCTTGGAGATGGTTTATCAAACCCTAAATTAAATACTAATACTTTGTTATATGATAGTTCATTTAATAAAGTATCATATCCTCCTGTTAGAGTTAAAAATTTATTCAAAGGCATTGTATTAATTAAATAGTCATAATTAATTTCATCTCCATTTGATAATTCTGCTTTCTTATTATTAATATCTAATTTAGTAACACTCGTATTTAGTAATACCCTATTCTTATCAAGTTCATTATATAATATTTCGATAAAACTTCCGGCACCTTTTTTAGGATATAGGAAACTACTATTATATGAATTTACTTCACTATTTTTCATATTTTTAATTATTGCCTCTTTATCAGCATATGGAAAGAATCTTCCCATAGCATCTACATCTAAATTTTGTAAATCAGTTGCATAGAGTTTTTCATTATATGGTTTTAAGAATTTTTCTACAATCGACTTACCAAATTTACCATAAAGCATATCTAAGAAATTATCATAATTATCTTTTTCTTCTTTAGTAAATAGATCATATAAACAATCTATAAATTCATCTTTTTCAAGTTGGTGTATGTTTGTTTGAAATGGGAAATCAATGAATTTATCCTTATATAATATTTTTGTACATTTATCATTATATACGATATCGTCATTACTCATTTTATTTAAAAATTTCTTTTTGAATTCATCTGTCTTAAAATGAAAGAAATGCCCTGCAAAATCCCATACATAATCTTTTCGTTTGAATGTTCTGCAATATCCTCCAACTTCATTTTCTTTTTCAACAATTAGATAATCACCATCAGCATAGTTTGCAAATGTTAATCCAGATATCCCTGCGCCTATAATTAAATATTTTACTTTTTTCATAATAGTGTCTCCTTTAATATGTATTATTTATTTTTTCTAAATATTTTTTTGATAAGCTTTTTAATTTTTTTAAATATATTATTTTTATTATAGCTACAATCAATTTGTCCTATTCTTTCCTCAATTAAATCTTGCCTCTTTAAAATACTATAAATGTAATTATAATTAATAGCAATTTCTTTAAAATATAAATTTCTGGAAGAAGCAGATATAATTCTGAAAATAATATCAAAAACTTCTCTAGAGGTATAAAAATATTGTGTACCATCTTTTATATTTTTAATTTTGTCATATACATCCTCAAAAATTGAGAAAAAAACAGGTGTAATTTTTGAAATTTCATCTATATAATAATCAATATTGTTGGTTCCAAAATCATCAATTATTCTATTTCTAAATTGATATTTTTCTAGTTGATTATTATTAATTTCTTTAATAGACTTATTTAGATCCTCAACACTTATATCATTCAGCGTAAAAGGAACAAAGTTTACCCTTTTTACTGCATCATAAATTTCAGAATCAATAACGCCCACTACTTTGTTTTGGCCTATTAAAATGCTAGGATAATTCATACAAAGTGATTCTAAAGTAACCCTACCGATACCGATTGTTCCAGTATAATCGTCGAGTTCTTCGGACATATCACTCTTAAATCCCATAAATTTAACTTTTTCATCAAGTTTATTTTCTTCAATAAATTTTTTACATTCTTCTAGCATAGCTCCAGAGCCAAATATATCTACAGTATCTATATCAAGTTTTGGTAAAATTCTCAAAAATTTTATAATTGATGGGTACTTGTCAACATCTAATCTCGAAATTAATGCCACCTTTTTTTAGGTGAAATTTTATGTTCATTGTATGAATTTTCATTAATTATATTAGGTAAAAATACAATATTATCATTATGAAAATCTTTAAAATTATTAAAAACATTTTCAGTAACACAAAAAATTTTGTCCATTCCATATTCAATACCAAAAGAAAATAGTAACGAATCATTCATAGCTTGTACAAAATTAATTGAAGCTAATCCATGATATGTATATATAAATTTTGTGTTTGTAATTTTGGCAGCAAACATGGCAGGAAATAATGAATAAAAAGGATGAACTTGTACAACATCAATCTTATGTTTTTTTATAATCGAAACAAGTCTGTTCACGTCAGATATAAAATCATCTATAGAAGAATTATAACTAAAATTAAAGTTATCATAAACTGTTGCATCCTTTAAATAACCATTATCTTCATATTTTGCGAAAGCAAAATACATCTTAACATTATCTTTTTTTGTATTAATCAAATCATAATATGTATTTATATGGGTTTCTAACCCACCTCTAACGAAATTCTCACTTATGACAAGTATATTCATATTTACCTCACTATAAATTTAAATACTAAATTTTTTTATAATAGCATCAACTATTCTCTCACTAGCATGTCCATCTCCATATGGATTGGATGCTTTACTCATCTTATCATATTCTTCATTATCAGTTAGTAATTTTTTAACTTCATTATATATAACTTCTTCATCAGTACCTACAAGCTTTAAAGTACCTGCTGCTATTCCTTCTGGTCTTTCAGTTGTATCCCTCAAAACTAAAACTGGTTTACCAAGTGATGGTGCTTCTTCTTGTATTCCGCCTGAATCAGATAATATTATATAAGATTTTTTTTGAAAGTTATGGAAATCAAATACTTCAAGTGGTTCAATGAATTTAATCTTATCGTCATCACCAAATATTTCATAAGCAACTTCCCTAACCTTAGGATTTAAGTGTATTGGATAAATAACCTTTACATCTGATGTCTCATCTATTGCCCTTTTAATTCCTCTAAATATTCTCCTCATTGGATCTCCAAGATTTTCTCGTCTATGAGCAGTAAGTAATATCATTCTATCATTACCAATCCAATCAAATATTTCATTATAATAATCTTCCGTAACAGTAGTCTTCATTGCATCTATTGCAGTATTTCCAGTTACGTATATTTTATCTTCATCTATATTTTCTTTTATTAGATTTTCTTTACTTAAATTTGTTGGAGCAAAATACATATCTGTCATACAATCTACCATTTGTCTATTCATTTCTTCTGGGAATGGTGAGTACTTATCATATGTTCTAAGACCTGCCTCTACGTGTCCAATTGAAACTTGATTATAGAATGCTGCGAGCGCTCCTGCAAAAGTTGTAGTTGTATCACCATGAACTAAAACGATGTCAGGCATGACTTCCTTTATAACACTTTCGATTCCATTTAGTGCTCTTGTTGTTATATCTCCTAATGTTTGACCTTGTTTCATAATATCAAGATCATAATCTGGTTTTATATCAAAAGTATTTAATACTTGGTCAAGCATTTGTCTATGTTGTGCAGTTACGCACACAATACTCTCTATTTCTTCTCTTTTTTCAAGTTCTTTAACAAGTGGTGCCATTTTAATAGCTTCAGGTCTTGTTCCGAATATACTCATTACTTTTATTTTTTTCATGTTAAATTCCTCCCCTTATATAAAATATAAATGAAAAGATTCTAATAAAATTACCTCTAAATCTTCTAATTAAATTTACTTTTCTATTGAAAAAACTGTCATATTTTTTTGGTAAATATGTTCTAATCATCTTATCAAAAACTTTGAATTTTTTTCTACTTTTTATATTATTGATTAGCAAATCATAATGTGAAATTATCATAGGTATTGCAAGTTTTTCATATATATATTGTTTTTTTAGTTCACTCATATCTGATTCACTAGTAAACGAAAGTATGTTTTTGATTACTTTTTCATGTTGATCGATATTTCTAATAAATGATTTTAAACTTGTCGATTGCTGAGATCTTCCAATAAAATATCTATAAATGTCTAAATCATAATAAGAAATAGTATCTATTTTAGGTAAATAGAATGTGTTGTATTCCATATCAACATAAAAAGTTTTTTCGCTTAATTTAAAATCTGCTTCCTTTAATTTAGATAATTTAATATTTGCAGTTGCTAGTATAGGACCCCACATTCCAAAGCCATAATCACTGTAACATAGATCATCAAAATCATATTGATATCCTGGAACCATAAAATCATATAGACTAACTTTTCTTAATAATGCACTTCCATCAGCATATAAGTCTTCACAATAATTAGTAACAACAATATCACTTTCTTCTTTGTCAAGAATATCAATTAATTTTTCAAAATCCTTAGTATCTACCCAATCGTCCCCATCAATAATTCTTAAATACTTACCAGTTGCTTCCTTGATACCTACATTAATGGTTGAACCATGTCCTCCATTTTCCTTATCAATCAATTTAACAATACATGATTTTTTATCACCATATTCATTTATAAATTTTTTAACTACTTCAGCAGTATCATCCTTTGAACCATCATTGACTACTAGTATTTCAATTTTAGATGAATTTTTATTATTAACTATAAGTGATTTCAATGTCTTATTTATAAATTTAGATACATTATATGAAGGAATTATAATTGATAATATAGGTTTCTTATTGTTATTCTTTAAATTAACCGAATAGAAATTATTATTAGATTTTGATTTTATAAGTTCAATTTCACGTGCAACTGTTGCAGAATATGAACATTTTTCAACTATTTTTTTTCTAGTTTCCTTCGTAATTTTATTAAATAATTTAACATCATTAGATACCTTTTCAATAAAATCTGCATATTGTTTGTAATCTTCTGTTTCAATTATATTTCCATCTTTATATGGAATGAATTCTTTAATTGCGTCATTATCAGATGAAACTACAAGTAATCCTGAGCTACCCGCTTCGCACATAGAAACACCTTGTGCATCATATCTCGTAGGAAATAATGCAATGCCATTTTGTTTATGTATATCAGAAATTTCTTCATGTGTAAAAAAGCTTCTATGAAAATGAACATTTTTAAAATTCATAATTGGCGCAAATAATTTATCAAATACTTCACCATTTCCATAGATGTTAAATTCATACTCATCAAATTTAGGTCTTTTACTCAATTCTAAAATTGTTCTTACACTAACATCAACCGCATATTTATTTATATTGTCATATCTTCTAAGCATAAAAATTTTCTTTAATTGATCTTCTTTTTTTTCATTGTAATCAAATAAATCAACATCTATAATGTTTGGAATTACCACATAATTATTAAATTTTATATTAATCAATTCTTCACTTTTATCCTTAATCCATTGTGAAACAAAAATAAATTTAAAATTTGGCATCTCATTAATTGTTCTTATTATTTTATCATTTACATTAAATTGCTTTAGTTTCTCTTCACTTAACTGTGCCTTACCTTCAAAATATTTAGTAGTAAATTCAGGATAGTCCCAATATAAAGTTTCTGGTCCGTGTACCCATACATAAACTTCAGTATTAGTTAAATCACATCCTTGTAAAATATTAAAATATCTTTCATCAAAAAAATGAACAAGTATTTTTTTATATTTTTTCTTAGTAATTAATGTTCTTAAATCTAAACTAGACATTCTAGAAACTTTTATATCTTGAAATTTATATTTACTAATATTTAGATAATTATAAACGACAGCTACGTCAACATTAACATTATTCTTCTTGTATTCTACAACCCTAGAATGAACAAATCCAGATAAATATTTATGTTCTTCACTTGGATAACTAGGTGTTATTACAAGAATATCATTAGTAAAATCTCCAAATTTATCCTCATCAGTTATAATTTGTTCATTAAAGTTGATAGTGTCTATTTCAACTTTTGTTTTTGGAAAAATCTTTATTGCAACTAAATAATATCTAAAAAATTCATCTCCAATTAACATTGTAGAATTAATTGTTGTCTCTCCAATAACTCTACGTTTTTTGTTAATTAATTCCAATACTGCGGCTTCGCCATGTATAATTTTTCCATTAAAATCTATTTTAAATCCATTTTCATTTTTCTTAAATAATTTTGTACATACGACAATCCCAACACGTTCTGAATCGTTATTGATAATTAATTTTCCATTTTTTTTCTTAACACTTACTTTTTTGTTTTTTAAACTTTTCCAATAAGAATTGATTAAATTTTTCATAATTTTGCCTACCTTCCCATTTGTTGTTCGTAATACTTATCACACACTTCTTTAGTATTGCCCATCATCACGACTTTACCATGATCAAGCCATATTACTTTGTTGCATAATTCTTTTATAGATTCTAGTGAATGTGATACATAAAGTACTGTAGTACCTCCATTTATCATTTCAAGCATCTTATTCTTACTCTTTTCTTGAAATTTAATATCCCCAACGGATAATATTTCATCTACTATTAATATTTCAGGATTAACTATTGTTGCAATTGAAAATGCAAGTTTAGCAGTCATACCTGAAGAAAAGTTTTTAACTGGAACATCTAAGAAATCCTTTAGTTCTGAAAACTCTACTATTTCATCAAATTTACTATCTAAGAATTTTTTAGAATAACCTAGTATAGCACCATTTAAATATATATTTTCTCTTGCGGTTAAATTAAGGTCAAATCCTGCACCTAGTTCAATCATTGGTGAAATTACACCATCAACTTCTACTTTACCACTTGTTGGTTTCATTACACCACTAACAACCTTAAGTAGTGTTGATTTACCAGCACCATTACTTCCTATTAGGCCGACAACATCACCTTTATTAACATCAAAAGTTACATCTTTTAGAGCCCAAAAATAATCTTTCTTTTTCATTTTTCCACTAAATAAATTAATAAATAATTGTTTAAAAGAAAAATCTTTTTCAATACCAAGGTTAAATTTCATTGAAACATTTTTTATTCTAATCATATATATAACCTCCTATATGTAGTATATAAATCTATCTTGTTTAGATTTAAATACTGCAGATCCTATAAATAACATACCAAAAGCAAATGCTGTTAGAGCTATGATATTTTCCAGTGATGGCATTTGTCCGTATAACACTATTGTTCTAGTCGCATTTATAAATTGATATAGTGGATTAAAGTTCATTAAAAATTGTAATTTTTTTGGTAATATTTCAACACTATAAAATACTGGAGTTAAATAATTCCATATTGTAATTAATATTGAATAAATGTGAAACATATCTCTCAAAAATACTGATACACAAGATAGCAATAAACCTATACCCATTGTAAATAATATTAAACATATAAATATGTATGGCAAAAACAAATAATTTATTGTTATAGTACATGTATGCTCACCAAGACCAAAATATGAAAGTATAATTATACCAAACCAAGGTATCAAAGTAAGTAAGAAATCTATTCCTACTGATAAACACTTTGAAATTGGAAATACATATTTTGGAATATATATTTTATTTATCAAAGTAAAGTTCTCAACTACTGATGTCATCGCCATATTTGATGCAAGCGAAAAATAATTAAATAAAATTATACCTGTCATCAAATAAACTAAGTAATTTATTCCCTCTACTTTAAATTTAAACATTTGTGAAAATACTATAGCCATTACAGCCATCATCAAAATTGGATTAAGTAAACTCCAAAGAACTCCCAAGACAGATCTTTTGTATTTCACTTTAAAATCCCTTGACATAAGTTGCTTCATTAAAAACCAATATTTTTTAAAATTGGAAAAAATATTTTTCAATATAAGTCACCTCTACAATTCTCATATATCTAATTATATCATATAAAATAGTATATTTAAATAAAATTGACACAAAATTTGACATTAAAAATGATATAGATATTGCTATATCATTTTATCAATTATACTAAGCCACTTTTCTTTTACATTTTCATATGAATATTCTAGGCATTTAGTTCTTGCATTGTGTCCAAAATTAGCAAGCTTATTTCGATTTTCTAATAATTCAAGTGCCTTTTCTGCCATTTTTTCTTTATTTCTATTTTCTATTAAATAGCCATCAACATCATTGTTAATTATTTCTGTTGCACCTTCTGCACAATCAAATGCAATTGATGGTATTCCATATGCACTTGCTTCAAGTAAGACAAGTCCAAATGATTCTTCGTATGATGTCATTAAATATAAACTCATTTCATTTAATTTTTCTCTAATGAAACTCTTATCTTTATAACCATATACCTTAACAAAATTATTTAGTTTTAATTCTTTTATTTTATCTTTTATTAATTTTCTTTCAATACCATCACCAATTATGTGAAGTATGCATTCATTATCCTTTTGATGTATTATTTTAAAAACATCTATTAAATCTAAATACCCTTTTTCAGGAGATAATCTTCCAATTGAAATGATATTTTTACTTGTTTTCTTAGTTTCTTTGTCAGGAATATAATCTACACATAATGGACCATACATAACTTTTGTTTTGACTTTGTTTTTATAAAATTTAGTCATTTTCTTTGAAACAGGCATATAGTAGTCTATGTTAGTAAGAGAATTTTGCACTCTTTTTATATACCTTTTATCATTATTATGATGGCGATGTTCCTGTGAAATGAGTACTGCATTGCCTTTATAATATTTATTAAGTAGTTCAGTAAATTCTATTCTTGTCGAAATTATTAAATCACTTTTGCATTTTTTTATTTCACCAATTATATTATATTTTTTCTTATATAATATTTTTATGGATTTAATACTCTCTTTTATGAGAGTAAAAATTTTAAATTTTCTTATACTATCTTTTATCTCTTCTCTATTTGGTTTACCATCATATATATATTTAACTTTTATATTATCGTTTAATTTATATGCAGGTTTACCATTTAAATTATAAAACGAAATTATTTCAACATCATAATTATTTGATAGCATATTTGCCAAATTAGTTGTGGCAACCTCAACTCCACCATAATCCAAATGTAAGCATAATATAGTTATTTTTTTCATATCAATACCTTCTTATTTTCTATATATAAAACAATATATTTTAGTTAATAATTTATTTTTTTCTAGTATCCCCTTTAGTCCTCTTGATTTTATATAATTACTATTTTTATAATCAATATCATTATCCTTTAAATATTTAAAAGCCATTTCAATAAATCTATAAGCAATTTTTTTATCTTTTTGATAACGTTGCTGAATAGTATAATTAAATACTGTAGACACTATATATTCATCTAAATATTTACTTTTATTCTTATATATTTTTCTTAGATTATCAAGTTCCTTAAATATATCAAATACTTTTAAATCTCTCGTAGATGTTTCACTATTTTCATGAACAGTAAAATAATTAAGAAATTTATTTACTTTACCTATTTTATTTGAATAGTATAGCGAACCACCTACAAATGGAATATCTTCATATTTTAATTTTTCTTCAAATCTTATATTATTCGAAATTATTAAATCTTTCCTGTACATCTTATTACATGGGCCTAAAGGAATTTTTGTAATTAAATCTGGACTTTCATCTAGATTAGTTGTATTAAAGTCTATAAGTTTAACTTGTTTTATTTTATTATTATCTACATAGTTATAATCACATATTGCCATGTCTAATTTTTCACTTTCACATGCTAGATACAGCTCACTTAAAAAATTATTGCTAACATAATCATCTGAATCAATAAAACATATATATTTTCCTTTTGATTTTTCGATACCTAAATTTCTATTATATCCAATTCCTTTATTTTCGCTATTCTTAATATAAATAATTTTTGGATTATTATAAGAAAGTATTATTCCTTCACTATCATCTGGACTATTATCATTAATAATTATTATCTCATAATTATCAAAATTTTGATTTAATAGTGAATCTATACATTTTTTTAAATACTTTCCCGTATTATATACTGGTACAACTATACTAACTTTCATATATATCTCCTTTATCCAATCAATTTATAGTATAATTTAGGACTGATCTTTATTAACATCTTTTTAATTTTTCTTGACAGTGTATTTGATAATAACAAATCATATACTTTTTCTTCTTTTAATATCTTTTTATATTTTTTATAATCTTCTTTATTTAAAGAACATATTTTTTTAACAAATATATTTGATATATAACTATAATATAATTTTCTATCACCACTTATATTATTTGATTTATCAATTAATATTTTAAATCCTTTATACAAGTCATCTACTTTTTTTAATGTCTTAGAATAATCTGGATTATTCATTATACTATTACCTCTTTGATAATAATCATATCCTATATAATCAATACAATTTACTATATTTGCTTTATTTATTATATATGGAACTAATGCATAATCTTCATGATATATACCTTTTGTAAATTTAAAATCATTATCTTTATAAAATTTTAAATTATATGCATATAAACATGCTGGTTCTACAAAATGAAAATTTAATATATAAGAAAATGCTTCAATACCATTTTTATTTTCAAAAGCAGATTCATTATAATTTATTGTTTTATCATCATATACTTCTTTTGCTTGAAATCTAATTAAATCTGGATTATTTTTAGTTGAATTATTTATTTTTTCTAATAACTCTGGTTCAATGAAATCATCAGAATCTACAAATAATAAATAATCTCCAGTTGCTTTTTTTACACCTTCATTTCTTGCTTCACTAAGTCCCTTATTTTCTTGTTTTATATATATAATATTATTGTATTTATCTAAATACTTATTAATCTTTTCTTCAACATTATCAGTAGAACCATCATTAACTATAATAATTTCATAATTTTTATATGAATTTGAAAATATGCTATCTAAACATCTTTCTATATACTTTTCAACATTGTATGCAGGTATTATTATACTAAATTTCATTATTTTCCACCTTCTATTAATGATTCTATTTTTTCAATTCTAGAACTGTTTATTTTTTTAAAATCTACTTTCTCCATTTTTAAATTATGATATTTAATTATATTTTTAATTTCACTAAGCATAGCATTTTCATCTTTACTAACTATATAACCAAATCTATCTTTTATAGATATGTAATCATCACTTAGATTTAATGTTGTTATTATTGGTGTATTTAATACAATTGCCTCATTATAAACAACTGGAAACCCTTCATAATCACTAGTTAAGATAACATAATCTGCACATTTTATATATGGATAAGGATTTTCCCTTAAACCAAGCAATTTGACATTAGAAATATTTTTTATCATATTCTCATATTTTTTTCTATCTTTTCCATCTCCTATTATCCACAAAGCTGCATTTTCTATTTTACTAATTACAGATATCATTCTAGATATTTTCTTTGAATGTTCTTCGAGCCTACCCACAAATACAAATAGTAAATCTGAAATTTTTTCTTCCTCTATTTTTTCATTAGACATTTCTTCTATTTTTTCATAATTTACTAAATTATTTATAACATATGAATTTTGTTTGATCGATGGATAATATTTTATTAAATCTTCTCTGGATTCATTTGATACAAACGCTATATTTTTATATTTTTCTATTTTTCTTTCATCAAAAAATTTTTTTAAGTTTTCTGAATCATATATAAAGCTGTAATTACTGTGAATATAAAATAGATTATTTTTAGATGCATATTTACTTAGTACATTGCATGGTAGTGAATATGTTGCATAACAACATGAAAAATCATATTTATGATAATTCTTAATCAACCATATAATTCGTTTTCCTAAATTTTTAAATTTTCTAAGTAATATATTTTTACTTTCACTTACCTTATATTCTTCTACTTTTACCTTTTTATTTAGTCTATTTAAGAATATTCCTTCTTTTTTTTCTAAGATAAGTGTTACATCGTATTTATCATAATTAAAATTATTTAATAAATTTATAAGTGCATTTTCAATTCCACCAACATCAAGATTGTATGCACAAAATAATACTTTTTTCATAATCTACTCCATTTCATTATTCTTATTCAATATAACAAGAAGTGCTAAAAATATTGAAACATTAACGGCAAGTAATATATGGCCTACTACCAATGAGATTATTAATAAAAATATAAAATCAAATTTATATACATTTTTTAGTCTTA
Organism: uncultured Eubacteriales bacterium; assembly: GCA_900320735.1. Taxonomy (GTDB): domain Bacteria; phylum Bacillota_I; class Bacilli_A; order RF39; family UBA660; genus CAG-433. The sequence continues at coordinate 24,331 of ONTJ01000031.1, read as the reverse complement.
TTTGTTTCATACTTCTAACCATATATAATACATATATCAAAAAGCCAATTATACCCACACTATAAAATAAATCGAATATATCTATTTCTATTATTTTTACGTTCACTATTAATGTTTTACCAAGACCAAATAGCATTGAAAGAAGTCCTGAATTCATATATATGTTATTTATATTTTTTAAAAATCCAAGTCTACCGCTAAATACTATTTTATCAAGACTATAAATTGAAAATAAATTTTTATCACTTACCCTAAAAGTTTTCATTGCAAGTTTTATATTGCTATACATAGCTGTTTTAGGTATTAGTATAATCATTACTAATAATATAGCTAATATGGATGATATTATTAACATTTTCTTACCTTTATTCATCAATTTTATGTTTGCTTTTAAATATTTAATAGCATAATATATAAATACAATAATTATTCCAAGCAATAATGTTTTTGTCGCAATAAGTAATGTCGCTAATGCAAGCGAAACTATATAAATAATTTTTATTAATATATTTTTTATATTACATAATGCCTTTACAGATATAGGAAATAAAGCAAGTAATATCATACTTATTTCATTGCCACCATAAAATAGTCCATAGAATCCACTTTTTTCCTTGTATAAGTCAGATGCATATACACCAAAGTGAAATAAATACGGAACTATAATCATACTAATATATATAAAATTAATTATCAAAATCAATCTATCATTTATTTTTTTGTTTTCGTATTTATTAAAAAATAATATAGCTAATGGAAGATAAAATATTTGAAATATATTTGATATTTCCATACTTATACTATTTTTCATATGTAGAGACATGAATATTATCTGAAATATAAAATATACACTAAAAATAATGCCATATTTTCTTAGCTTTTTATTTTTTATAATGTACAGTAGCATAATCATAAAAAATATAAATCTAAATATCATAGAAGCTGTTATATTATTTACTTCATATCGTATTTGTAGCATGGTAAATGCATCAATAAATGGTTGTAATAATAAAAATATTATAATAAACTTATCAAATATTAATTTAATTTTTTCTTTCATTATTACACCTGCATTCTATTTATTTTGTTTTTTTAATTTTTTTATTTTGAAAATAAATTTAATATTGTTTTTATAAAATCTCTTAAATCTTGATGGTTCCCTACATATTCTATATAGCCATTCCAAGTTTAATTTTATAAATAATTTTGGAGCTCTTTTTTTTGAACCACTAAGTACATCAAATGAACCTCCAACCCCAATAAATATTCCTTTATCAAATTCCATTATATGTTTATAGATTAATTTTTCTTGTGCTGGTACTCCTAGTGCTACCATAACTACATCCGGATTCAATTTTTTTATTTGTTTCATAACTAAATCTTTATCCTTTACATACCCGTTAGTCATTCCAACTAAATCTATATTAGGATATTTTGTTTGGATAATTACTTTCATCTGATCAATTACTTCTTGTTTTGATCCAAATATATATAGTTTTTTGGAGTATTTATTTAAAAATTCTAACAACTTTACTGAAATATCTATCCCTGGTATTCTTTCTTTCACATTAATATCAAGCATTTTTGCTGCCTTAACAAGTCCAATGCCATCTGGAATAATTGTTGTTATATCATCTAGTAACAATTTGTTAAACTCCTCATCCTTGCCATGTGAAAATGTTTCAGGATTTGCGGTCACAATAAATGTTTTTTTATTTGTTTTTAAATTATCTTCAAGCAACGAAAACAATTTTTTTGAATCTTCCTTATACATTTTTTTAAAATATTCATACATACAATTTTCACCTTATTTCATATATAATTTTATCATATTGTTATTCTTTAATCAATTTGCATTTTCTATTTAATATATTTAATGTTTTAACTGCCACTACTGAGACAATTAAGCATATTATGTAAGTAATTATTACATAGACAAAGATACAATATATATTTTTATAATTATAGATGTCTATTAATTTTATATATTGTAATCCACCAATTACAAAACCGTGAATCAGATAAATATTGAAATTATGTTTTGATTCGAAATTTAAAATTTTCTTAATTTTATCTTTTTCAAATACATTTTCTATTCTAGATACAAATAAAAATACAAAACTAGACATTGTGCAAACATTTATCGATAGATATCTCATAAAATATTCTGTTTTTTCACTTGAATTTATTGTATTATTGTACATGTCTATATATGAAATTATACTTAATATAAAAAGGAATAGTAGCATTTTTAAATTTTTGTATTTATATAGATAATACCCCAAATAAAAATATGTAATATATCCAATTAAGTTAACAATTTCAACATAATATGCATTAGTTATGAATGTTGGAAGTACAATAAATAAAGTTATTAATAAAAATAATAATATGTTTTCAATATATCTTTTATTCTTATTTATAAAATACTTAAATATTAAAATTGACGAATAAATAATAATAACTATTTTTAAATACCATAAGTGGTATATAGATTTAAGTAATATACTGTCTAATATAAAATTAAAAATTATTTTTACATTAATAATACCGTCTTTAATATATATATAATCAAATATTTTGTATAGCAAATTAAATATGATAAATATTAGATATATTTTTAAAATATATTTCAAAAATATATTTTTAGGCTTGTCATTTCTATTTAAGAAGATAACTCCGCTACACATAGCAAATATAGGAACACATATTCTACAAAAGCAATCTAGCATTGTAAGTATCCTAAATTCATTTGATGTTAGTGGATATATATTCCATAATTTTGATATTATATGGATACATATTACAAGTATTATAGAAATGAATTTCAAAAAATTTATATACTGCTTTTTCATATTATTCTCCTATAGAAAATTATAACATAAAAAAAGAATAATAGCATCCCGCATATTACCTTTTTTTAACATATAAACTATCATGTCATAAACATAATGGTATAAAAAAACATTTTTATTCATCTAAAAATGTTTTTTCTTTTTTCTTTTTGTTCTTCTTGTCTTTTTTATCATTCAATTCTATAGCTGTCATTGTTTTTGTACCCTCTAATTCCTGATATTTTATTTCATTAGATGTAGGATTATCAATATCATTTAATCTATATTTTAAATATTTACTTTTAAATTTTGCATTTTTTGAAAGTAATATTATTATTACGATAATTAAAAATAATATTGCTGATCCAAATATGATAAATGCTAAATTTAATTTTTCAAGTAATCGTTTATATAGTTTTACTTGATCATTATCAAATCTTTGAACTGTATTATATTTTGTATCATACAAATAGAAACCTTTTTTGCCAGTTTCAGCATTAATACCATAAATTAATCTGAAATCTGATTTTTCATCTATTGCATATCCAATTACCTCATCATTATTATATTTAAATTTACTCTTATGATAATTATGAGGTATATTTTTTTCATTAGCCGATAATATTACTATAGTAAAACTATCTGATACTATAGGAGAATACTTCATGTATTCATCTGAGCGGGCATCATATATAAAAAGTGAGATGTTGCCAATATTATCTTTAAGTGCCACTAATGAATAGTTTATTTTCTTATTATAAAAACTTTCTATTTCAGTTTTATCTATTTGAATATTTTTCTTTTCAAAACCTGTTGGTGCATCAAGCCCAATTATTTTTTTTAATACAGTATACTTTTTACCACCTATGTTTACGGTAATCGATGAACTTTCTTGAACATTTGCTGTTATAGTATAAGTCCTAGATTCACCATTTTCGGCTGTTACTAATATTTGAAAAGTATTTTGTCCTTCTTTTACTTCTACTTCTCCATCACCAGATACTGTTGCTTCTTCATCATTTTTTTCAGCAATTATTTTTATACTTTTTGTATCTGATGATAAATCAAGTGTATATTCAAGTATATCTTTATCAAAATCCGGATTTAACTTAAAACCATCTATCGATAACGATTTTAATGAATTATCAGAAGATTCACTGCTCTTTGTATTTGATGTATTATTATTTTTTTGAACATTATTTACAGATGCTTGAACCTTAGGCGTAGCAGGTGCTGGTTTTACAATATTTATTGTACATGTATTCGAGTTGTATGTTGGACTTGTAAAGTCATCTTGATTTGTTACTTTAAATGACTGGCTTACAGTAGCTGTTCCTTCACTTAAAGCACTAAAAGTGTATGATTTACTTATTGAAGATTTATCATCAAACCATAAACCACTTCCTGTATCTCCACTTGTTAATCTCAAATTTGAACTAGAATTCACCGCGCCATTTGCTGCCCAATCAGTTGCAGTACTTGAACTTCCAGATATAGTTACAGTAAATGATTGACCAACTGTTACACTGCTAGGTGCAGAACACCTAACGCTTGCAGAAAATGCGAATACCTGTTTTGGTAGGATAAATAATCCTACTAAAAACAAGCCAATAATTTTAATTTTTTTCATTATATTCACCTACTCTAACGATTTTATTCTTCCTTGAATATAAGCTTTTATTTTTGAATAATCACCTATTTCAATTTTTCCATCTCTATTTGTGTCAGAAGCTAATAAATAACTTCCATCAATTTTTATTTTTCCTTGAATATAAGCTTTTATTTTTGAATAATCGCCTATTTCAATTTTTCCATCTCCATTTGTATCACCACTAACTACAACATTATATTTTTTAGTAGAATTATTTAGTGTTAATTCAATCTTTTGACCAGTAGAAATAAGTCCATTTGTTATTGCTTTATCTGAAGAATCAAAGATTTTTATAGTTACATTAGAATTTTTGTCTTTTATCAACTTAGATATACTACTAACATCACTACCTAGAGTAAAACCTGTTAAATTATCATTGTCGTTTTTCAATCCAACAGATTTAATTACATCTACTTGAGTGGACTTGCCAGCTTCTGCTTTTTTTCTAGTTATGACAACTTCATAAGTCTTGTTAGTACCATTTTCTGCAGTTACCTCTATTTTTATTTTATTTTCTCCTTCGGACAACTTAACATCTCCAAGTCCTTTTACTTTAGCTGAATTATCTATTGTACCAGTTATCTTGACACTATCCACTTTATTTTCAACTTCACAAGTATAACTTGTTATTGCTGAATCAAATGTTGGAGATAAAGTACAATTTGTTATATTTAAACTATTTAAGTTATTGTTATTACTCTTTTGTGGAACAATTGTCTGTTCCTTCATATCTGAATACACTGGTATCTTAAATGTAAATGCTGTATTTATTAAATTTGAATTATAATATGACTTGTATGTTTGATAACTTTCAGTATATGGAGCAGTTATGTTTGCCATATATTGGTGCCAATATTTACCATCACCTATAATGTTAAATTTTTGATAATAAAGGGTATCTTGTCTATTTGATATGTACCCATTAGCTATTCCACTTGCACCACCTTTTATTGCAAGATATGGATTACTCCAACCATTTTTCATTGCATAATTAAGAGCATTACCTATTATTTCTGAAGCTGATGAACCAGTCGCACCAAAATTAAAATAATTATGATAAATTAAACCATCACTGCCATTCATGGCACCTGTTGCACTTCCACTCATTCCTTGTTCTTGAAGTACTCTAGCTGCTAAATGAACTGGATTAACACCATATTCCTTACCTACTGTTAAAAATGTCTTAGCATATGTCCAAATTTCGCCATTATATGAATAACTTCCCTCCATAAATGAACCATTTAATACTTTCTGAACGTCTGCTTCAGTAACCTTTGAGTCATATGACAATTGCTCAAACATAAATATATGGCTGTTGTCAATGAAATTTCTAGGGTCCATATAGTATTTTAATGTATCTATACTTGGAGCATACCAACCTGGTTCAAATTGAATATAAGTTCCATTTGAATATGCTGCACCATCGGTAGATAGTAATCTTGTATCGGATGTGCTTATTAAATTTTTATAAATTGGCGAATATTCATTAAGTGCAGCATCATTTAAACTTACATTAGTAAATGATGGTACAAAATTCCAATTAGGTCTTACTGCATGTAGTTTTGTAAGTTTTTCAGCATATACACTAGGAAAACCAGATGATATTAAGCTATTATAATAATTAATATCTAAATTATATGTAGTCTCATCTAAATATTGACTACTTATATAACCAGTATATAAAAAGCCATTATATAATAATCTTATTTGTGTCCAACCATTGGTGTGTGAAAGAACTTCCACACCTTCAGGATAAGAAACAGTTATATTTGAATATGTATTAGTTTTTACAACTGCGTAATTAGTCCCAGGACCAGTTCTTACATTTACGCCTCTATTATTAACAATACCATTTGTATATGTCGAATCAAGTGCATATACATTTTTAATAGTTAAAGGAAGAAAACATAAGAAAACTATAATAAAAAATATATTTTTTTTCATATCAATTCCTCCCATCATATATTAAAATTATAACAAATTATTATAGTGAGGTATAGGTGGTATTAAAAAAAATATCATTTTATGTCAAATAAATGTTAAAAAAGATAAGATTTTCATCTTATCTTTTTACTACTCTTCATTAGAAGGATTTGTTTCGTTATTTGATTCAGATCCACCAGTATTATCCGATGGCTGTGTATCATTTTTACCACTTGGATTTTCATCATTATTATTTTCTTTATTACTTCCATCATCAGAAGAAGAATCATCTTTTTTTACACAAACACCAGATTTTCTTTTGTATCCCCATTTACAAACGCAGGTTACTTTATCTGCACCTAGTTCTTCATTTTCACCAGTACAACTAGATTCCTGTTTTTTACATACTCCATCTTCTTTTTTATAACCATTTTTACAAACACAAGTTACTTTATCTGCACCTAGTTCTTCATTTTCACCAGTACATGTGTTGTCATTAGTTGGAGCTTCAGGTACTGTTGGATATGATGCTATTCCACCATATAAGTCAGACCCTATTACTTTTTGTTCATATTTTTTATCTGATGAAAAACTAAATGTTTTAGTTGGTTCTACTTTTACAAGTTCTAGATTTTCTTTCATGACTTTTATTATTGCATTTAAACTTTGAGTAGAAGGTACATATTCATATAAGTTCATACTTGACATTATTCCATCTTGTATTAATGCTCCTCTACCATTCAAGTAAGTTTTTTGCATATCAATTAAATTATTACCACTTGTTAAATCTTTACTATTTATTAATATTTTCTTTAGTAAATTATAGAATGATAATATTTGTTTTCTATCCATATTTGTTACCATGCTACCACCTATAGCATCTAACAATGAATAAAATTTATCTAAACTATCCAATGACTTAATTTTATTTACAATTGCATTTATTACTAGTTGTTGATTTTGTCCTCTTACAAAGTCATTTCTTGTACCTTTATTCCATTCTTTAGAACAATATTCAACTGTCTTTCTATTTCTAGAAAGTGCTAATGCTTGTTCTCCATTTAAATGTTGCCATCCCTTATTAACAAATACCATTGCCCCATTATCCATTTGTCTTAAACTATTTTGCTCACAGAACGCATATGGAACATCTACATCAATTCCTCCAACAGCATCTACTATTTTAACAAGTCCTCTAAAGTTAATTTTTACATAGTAATCAATATTAACATCTAAAAATTGTTGAATAGTATTTATCATACACTTATCTCCACCTGAAGCAGCATGTGTTATTTTACTTCTTACATTTCTATAACATGTAACTTGCACAAATGTATCACGTGGGATACTTAGTATAGTTGCATTTAATGTTTTAGGATTAAATGTTATAACCATTAGTGAATCTCCAAGACCGCTTGATTTTGATATATCATCTGCAGTTGAGTCTACACCCATCAATAAAATCGTAAATGGTTTGTCTATACTTGAAGAATTAAGTGCAGTAGTTTTATCTTCTTTTTTAACTTTCATTTTTTTTGAATATGAATCAAGTTCTATTAAATCGTCTGCAATATTTTCAAATTTTTGCATTGTCTTATATATATCAACATAGCTTCCAGAAATAAATGCAGCATCTACCTTGCCTTCATATAAATCATATAATAAAGTTATAGGGTCATCATAATCTACTATCTGATCATCACTTATCTTATTTTTTTCAATTATTTCTTCGGATAACATATTATTTTCAACATCATCGCTATCACTTACTCTACCGATTTTAGTATCACCTGTTATGTCTTTTACTTTAGATATACTTCCACTTTTTAGTGCCACTAAACTAGTTTTATATGTCTTGTATTTTTTATCTGAAATACTGTTAACTACATTAAGCCCTTTATTTATTGTATACCCTACAAAAAATTGGGCTATTCCAAGTATAATAATAACTAGCGTCATAAGTAAATATTTTCCTATTTTTGGTTTTTTTCTCATTGAAAAATATTTTATTAACACGAATAATGATACTAGTATTAATACACCCATAACTACATATCTAATTAAATTTTCAATACCAGTTAAATTATATAAATTATAAACTAAATAAGCAGTTGTTACTAGATACATTCCAAGTAAAAATCCTACAAAAGATGCAAAACCCTTATATTTTTTTCTTGTTTCTCCACTATCTTTACGTTTCATAATTACCTCCTTATTCATATAACTTTGCTACTGAAAATTTCTCATTATCTTTTATTACTATGACATTACCTGAAGATTGATATCCCAAATCTTCTTTATATTTCCAATTAAGACTTATTTTATATGCCTCATCTATTGATGAAAATTGTTCGCCAGATAATTCTGATGATGTAGTTATTTCTTCACAAGAAGTAACTTTTATTTCTTTGACGATTGGTAATTTTTGATCTCTATTATTATCTAGATTACTCTTCACATATCTATAAAATTCATCTCTTGCTTTGTCAATGAACGATGTTTTATATTCGCTATATACAAATTGAATTCCACCAACATCATTCTTACTTAGCTTATTATCTAATGTAAAGAAATCAATTATAAATAACTTTGCTACAATAGTCGCATATTCCTTATTATCAATTTTTTTCTTAGATAACTCTTTTTTTAATTTTTTAAATTCATCTTTAAATAATTTTGTATCAGTTTCTGAAACAGTATAATCAAATTTTTCTATTTCATCTACTACTTTCTTAATTGGTTTGTCACTACCTTTATTATTTAAGTTAAGAGCCATATATACTAAAACTGCTGCTGCAATTAGTATGATTATAAAGAATATTAATTTCTTCTTTTTTTTCTTCATATTACTCTCCTTCTACTCTCTGTAATCTATTCTTTTCATTTTTAATCAAGTCATACAATATTATATCATTAGAAATGTTTAGCCTTTGTGAAACATATTCATTATTATTAGATATTTCATCATTATTTATTACATAGTTTGTATTTAATATTTTATATTGATCTTTTTGACTATTATAATAAATATTATTTGTTAACCAGTTACCATTTGGGAATATTACTATATTATCATCTAATCCCATTACATCATGTCCTAAATTATATTTTGGAGTCACACCTAACATATTAGCTAAAGTTGGTGCAGCATCATACATACCCATAGCAGTGTTTACTACTTTAGATAATTTTTCATTTTTTGTCCAAATAATGAATGGTACTGATCTGTCTAATTCATATTTATAATAATCAACATCTATATATTTTTCATCTTCTTCTGAAATTATGTCATCAGTCTCTTTGTCATAATTATATAGTCTCGTAAAATCTGATTTTGGAAGTTTTGCATCATGGTCACCATAAATTACAACAATTGTATTTTCAAGTAATCCTTTTTCATCAAGTCCATTAATTAATTCTCCAATAGCACTATCTGCATAATGAACTGATTTAAAATAATTTCCTAGTTTTGTTCCTTCCATATATGGATATGAAACCTCTTCTGTTACTGTTTCACCATTTTCTAAAGTTTTAGTGACATTTTCTTTAATATCAACATCAAATTTTCCATAGGATTCTAGATCATCAAATGGAGTGTGATTTGAAAGCATAATAAGTGTTGCAAATATCTTTCCATACTTATCATGTTCATTTTTTAATATATCAATAGATTGTCTAAAGAAAGATTTGTCAGATAGACCAAGTCCGATTGTTTCATCTATATTATAATCTGCTTTACTATAATATTTATCATAACCTAAACTATTATGAAAATTAATTCTATTCCAAAAACTGCCTGTATTACCATGCATACTTAAAATTCTATAATTTTGTTCTTTAAGTAATTTTTGTATAGTTTCATATTCTCTATTCCAATAACTTATAGCAACTGCACCATTAGTTACAGGAAGAAGTGATGTTGAGAATGTAAATTCTGAATCACTACTTGTTCCACTACTAGCTTGTGCATAGTAATTACTGAAATATATACCTTCATTTTTCAATCTATTAAGATTAGGTGCTACTTCATTGCCATTAAACGACATCTTAAGTGCTACATTTTGAATACTTTCTGCGTGAATGACAATTACATTATAATCTTTAAATTTGTTAGTATAGTCATTATTTTTATGTGCTTCTTTTGTATCAAAGAAATCCCTAAATTCCTTAGCAGCATTATCATATCCAAACAATGTATTAAATTTAGCATCTAAACTCTTAAATAAATCATTTATTTGATATGTATATACTCCAAATTTAGTTACTAAAAATTCTCTATTCCATTGTTTTGCAAGTCTACTATATTCAACTGATGTAACAGTTGCAAAAAACAATGCATATACAACTAGCCCTGATATAATTGTACCTGAAAATCTTTTTTTCTTATTTTCTAATTTAGCCACTCTATTATAATGACCTTTTTTCTTTAATCTTAAATTTACAATAAAAAGTACAATGATTTGCCACAAGAATATAAAGTCTTTAAATTGTAAAACATTTTTGATTACAGCATCTCCTACGTCCACTACTGTTAGTGAAACAGCAATTAAAGAAAATGACGCAAATGACATATAATATGTGTAATAAAGTGAATTAATTACACACACTGCAGTCAATATAACCGATAATATAACTAAATATTTAAATCTGTTTTTTGGTTTGAATAAATATACAAACGCACCAAGTAATAATATTAGTGCTAAATCTGCAAGTACAGGTTTAATTGCAAAAAAATTATGAACTGTTACAAATCTTAGTAACATTCCATTTATAAGCGTTGTTATTACAAAAGTAAAAAACAATACATTAGTACTTAAGTAATATTTGTAATCGAATTCTTTAACTTTATTTACTACATTTTTTATTTTATCTTTCATTATGATTACCTCCATAACATTAAAATTATATCACTTTTTATATATTTTTTGTAGGATTTTTATCAACTTTACTTTATATCATGTAAATCATTTGACTGTGAACTTGCATTGATACACATGCCAAGGACAAATATATAACTAATGAAATATACCCAAAGCATTAAAATAATTAAATTGGATGCACCACCATAATATAAATTATATGAGGATATATTTGTTATATAAAATGAATATATAGCTGTTAGTATAATCCAAAAAAATGTTGTAAAAATTGCACCTTTATTAACATTTTTTGAAGGTATCCTTTTTGATGGAGAAAACATATATAATAATTTTATATTTATGAATACTACAAAAATTGAAAATGGCCATTTTAGAATATCATACATCTTAATTAGATTATCAGATAACGAAGATATTATTTTAAAATTATGAAAAAAATCTAAAATTTTTGTACCTAAAATTGGTATTACAATTAGGAAGGCAAATAACAAAACAAGTATGACTGCAAGTACAATTGATTTTATTAAATTAATCAGTGTATTTTTATCTTCATTTTCATATATAGTTGTTGCTACTCTCATTATTGATCTTGTTCCTTTTGATATTAAAATAATAGAAGATATTATCAATATTAAAATGTTATAATCCATCTTGCTATTTGACAAAAGTGGTATGAGAAGTGAACTAGTATTAGCTGGCAAGCTAATCTTTAATGCACTTATTATATCATTGGTTGGAAGAGATAATATATTACATATAACACCCATTAATAATAAAATTGGAATTAAAGACAATAACAAAAAGAAAGACAATTGTCCTGGTAAAATAGACATAACTGGCTTTCTTATTAATTTTATAACTTTTATAATAATTCTTTTGAATTTATCCACAATATCACACCTTATGATTCTTTATTATTCATAGTTTCTTTATTAGTTTTTATTTCTAAAACAGATTCATTGATCGCATCATCAATAGTCTTAACGTCATCTAAGATCATACTATAACCTAATGAAGCGCCGAACTTATATGGTAAATTTTTAAATTCTTTATATAATCTTCTCATATAAGTTATGACTTTTGATTCTTCATATCCAACTAGATATATCAAGAATTCATCTCCATTTGTCCTTACTATGTCACTTTGTTCAAGTTGATTATTAATAAGTATATTAGCTGCTTGTTTAATAACCATATCCCCTTCTTCATGACCATATACATCATTAATATGCCCAATTTTATTTACATTTACAACAATTATTGCTTGTGGATATATTTTGTTTGATTGCCATTTTAAATAATTTTGATTTAGGTAATGACGATTTTTAAGTGAAGTCAAATGGTCAACATATTTCATTTTATCTTCTTTTTTAACTTTGCTAGAAATTGTTCTGTTTTTGAAATAAAATATACTGAATATTGTTAAAACAATTATTCCTATTATTAAATATACATAAGATAAATTAATTTTTTTACTATCATTATTATATTTCAATAATGCCTTTGATTTGTAGATATCTGAATTTACAGATGAAATATAGTATTTAAATAAACTTATAAAAGTTTTGTTTTTATTTGAATTAACTAATATAAAGTTAAAATCAGAATCTATATTTTCCTCATAAATTACTTTATAATCTATAAGTTCACTATTTTTATAGTAATTGTATGTATTATAATCCATAATTAATATAGAATCATCATTCATACTACTAAATAACGAACTAATTGTATTAAATTTATTAATTTTTATATCAGTTTTATCATCTATATAATTAGCAATTTTATTATCAATCATTAAAACTTCTTTATCTTTTAATGATTTGAATGAACTTGCTGTTGTCTTAATATTATTAATGCTTGATAAAACTACAACCTTTTCATCATATACTGAAAATGTATAATCAACTTTATTATTTAAATTATTAAATTTATAATAATTGAATGCTACATCAACTTTACCATCGTTAAGTGCTCTTGTTAATTCCTCAATTGAATCAAATTCACTAATTTTAAATGATATATTCATAGATGATGCAAAGTCATCTAATATTTCACTGTTAAACCCTATAAAATCTCCATTTATTTCTGATTCATAAGGAACATTTTTCACATAGCCATATACATAATCTTTACTATTAAAATCCGCTTTTGATATTTCATCTATTCCTTTTACATTCATATATAATGATAATAATCTAGAATTATATGAATCGGCATATTTTTCCTTCATCCATCTGATGTAAAATTTATTAAATATGTTATTTAATACTTTTTCTTCACCATTTATATTAAATGTATAATTAGTATAGATATCAGATATATTATATACAATATAATAATTATCTTTTAAAATTACATCTAAATAAATATTCTTAGGTATTATAGCGTATTTTATATCATTATTCTTAATTGCTGCGATTAAAGTATCTATATTATTATATGTATTATATATAACACTACTATCTACATTCAAATGTTCTTTAACGGTACTTAAATCCGTTTCTAAGACACCTATTATTGTATTTTCTAAATCACTAATTTTTTTAACTTTTTCACTATCCTTACTGATCATCACATAATTATCAGTATAAAATAGTAATTCATTTTCATTAAGTACAGACTTATCAGTAACTTGAAAACTATAACCTTTATCATTTGCACTTTTTTGTATTGAATAAGGTATCATATTAACTTTTATCGAAGTTTCTTTTTCAAAATCCTTTAAGAAATCAAAAAATACACCGTCGCCTTCACTACCAAATATTGGCAAATCATTTATTATTGATACATTAATAACATCTGATTTATTTTTTTCTATCCATCTTTTTTCTAATATAGAAAATACACCATTTTTATCATTTCTATTTTTAATACCAATTAATATTAAAATACTAATAGTAATTATTATAATTGTTACTACTAATGTTAGTATTCTTTTTAAATTATATTTTTTATTTTTCTTTTTCATAATATCTACCTACCATACAATACTATCATTTTTGGCATTTTTATATCCCATTATTGGAAATTGTTTTACAATTTCCTTAGATACAGTACCATCTTCTTTTGTAGTTTCAACCTCTTGTCCTTCCTCATTTTTATTTGTAATTATAAATTGAATATCATAAAACCCTTTAACCTTATTAGAAAATTTATCTAAACTTTCTTGTGCAATCAAGTGTGCTTCATCTACAGTTGTAGTTTTTTTAACATCATATATTATATTTATTATCTTACCATGAATATTCATTTTTACTTTTTCTACTTTTTCATTTGATTTTATTGATTTTATAATTTTTGTTTGAGCTGATTGTCCAAATTTTATTTTTTCAATACCATCTAACCTATTACCATAATTTGATCCACTTTTAGGAAAAAATGCTCCCTTTAATAAAATTAGGCAAATAAGTAAAATTAAAAATAAAATCATAAACATAACAAATCTTTTATTTTTAAGTAATTTATTTATCTTATCTTTCATTTCATACACCTCACATATTTTAATATTATATCATATTTAATTGTCTAAATCAATTACATTCCTCTAGTAAAACTATTGTCTATATAAAATTTATTATATTCTATATTATTCAAATTACCTTCACTTATGTCAATATTTCTTGGAAGGCCTGTTATGGTAGCAAACTTAGGAAATACTATAAATTCTATTTTTTCATCTTCATCTAATATTTCATCTATAGATATAATTTGATTATTATCTTCTTCTATAGTTTCACCTTTAAGTTTATTGTTTTCTTCTTCTATTTTTTTTAATTTCAACACTACTGGATTTATAAATCTCGTCATAATCCCTCCTAATTAATAACTTCATTTATTATCGCTTCTCTTACTAGTTTCCACTCTTCGTCATCAGTAATAGAATCAAAATAAATGCCATTTTCTTCTTCTCGTATTTTTGACACATAAGTCTTAATATTATTGTTGTTTTTTTCATTAAAAGTATAAACAATATATTTATTGTTATTTTCTTTTAATTTAAATGCCGTTACTACGTCAGCTTGAATTTGAGCACCCTGTGAATTAGTAATTAATACTTTCTTATCCACTGACATCCCTCCGTATTCTACTTTTAATTATATCATCTATAATAAAAAAGAACAATATTTATACATATCAAATAATAAAAAAATAGATTATTAATTAAAATAATCTATCATTATTGCTTTTTTTACTTCCCTTAAAGTATTGCTTGCTTTTTCTTTTGCTTTATTTGTACCATTTTTCAAAATATTTAATACCTCTTCTGGATGTTCTTCATAGTATCTTCTTTTTTCCCTTATTGGAGTCAATATTTCTTCAAGTACATTATATAATACTTTTTTAATATATACATCTCCAAGACCACCTATGGAATATTTGTTTTTCATTTCTTCTAAAGAATTAAATTCACTATATTTTTTAATTTGATCATCACTAGAAAATGCATCTAGATATGTAAATACCATATTCCCTTCTACTTTTCCAGGATCTTCTATCTTTATATGATTTGGATCTGTATACATACTCATTACTTTAGTTTTAACAGCCTCACTATCATCACATAAATATATACAATTGCCAAGTGATTTGCTCATTTTATTGTTACCATCTAAACCAGGTAGACGTCTTTGTATTTCTTTTTCAGGTAATATTGCTTTGCATTCTACTAAAGTTTCTCCATATATTCTATTAAATGTCCTAACAATTTCATTTGCTTGTTCTATCATAGGAAGTTGATCATCACCTACAGGAATTACATTCGCTTTAAATGCAGTTATATCTGCACTTTGTGATATAGGATAGCATAAGAATCCAGTTGGAATGGATGCATCAAAATCTTTTTGTTTTATTTCATTTTTTACAGTTGGATTTCTTTGAAGTCTTGACACTGTAACTAAATTCATGTAATAGAAAGTTAATTCAGTAAGTTCGGATACTTCTGATTGTATAAATATATTTACCTTATTTGGATCAATTCCTACCGATAAATAATCAATTGCAACTTCTTTTACATAGTCTCTTATCTTCTTAGGATTATCAAAATTGTCAGTTAGTGCTTGTGCATCTGCAATCATCACATACATTTCATCATAATGTCCTTCATTTTGAAGTTTTAACCTATTTTTAAGTGAACCTATATAGTGACCCAAATGCAAATTGCCTGTTGGTCTATCTCCTGTTAATATTATATTACCCATTATAAACTTCTTCCCTTCTTTTCTTTATATTCTACTGTCTGTATCTTCATCATTTGCTTATATTTTATCTCTTCTCTTAGTATTTTTAGTTTATTTCTAACTAATTTTATGTAATCGCTTCCCAAATATTGTTGGTAATTTGAAAGAATCATATTTTCTAGTCTATCTATCTCGCCAAGTACATATTCACCTGCTTCATCATCAGTCTCATCATTTAATACTATAGATATTTGACTAAGTAACACATTTAATTTTTTATTTATATTTTTCTTAGCTATTGTTTCAATAAATGTAGGTTCAACTAATACTATTTTACTTATTGAATTTAATTCTTCTTTTTTTATGTTGTTTTTAGGTTTAAAATTAAACGTTTCATTTATATTAATAGTTTCTAATTTTTTCTTACTTTTATCATCTATTAGTGTATATTCGCCTATTTTTTTTCTTTTAGTTTCTTCTTTTTCAATTAAATCTGGTCTTTTTTCTTTTGTTTTTTTAATAGCTTCTTCCATTCTCCATTCATCTATTTTTTTATGGTCGCCTGAAAGAAGTACATCAGGTACTTTCATACCATTAAATTCTCTTGGTTTAGTATATTGAGGGTAATCAAGTAAATTATCATTAAATGAATCATTTATATGTGATTCTTTTTTTATTACTCCATCTACTAATCTAGATACAGAATCTATGAGTACCATAGCAGGTAATTCTCCACCTGTCAAAACATAATCACCTATTGATATTTTTTCATCAACAATAGAATTTATTCTTTCATCAAATCCTTCATAATGACCACATATTAAAATCAAATCACTTTCTTTTGATAATTCATATGCCTTTTTTTGAGTTAATTTTTCACCATCTGGACTCATCATAATTACTTTAGATTTTTTTGTTTTTACGTCTTCTACTGCATTAAATATTGGCTCACACATAAGAAGCATTCCAGATCCTCCACCATATGGTGTATCATCTACCTGATTATGTTTTCCTACTGCATAATCTCTTATATTATGAATACTTATATCAATTTTCTTATTTTCGATTGCCCTTTTGATAATAGACTCTGATAAAAAACCATCAAACATAGTAGGAAATAATGTTAAAATTTTAAATTTCATATTAACCCTCCTATATCATTTACAATTATTATTTTTTTATCCAAATCTATTTTTTTAATAAATGCATCTACATATGGTATTAAAATATCTTTTGATATTCTAAGTACTTCATTTGCTTTTGTATCTATAATTTCAGTTACGTTTCCTATTTCTTTATCACCAATATATACTTTAAATCCGATTAATTTTCCTGAATATATTTCATTATCAAGCTTTAAATCATCAGCATTTATATATACACTTTTGCCTTTTAAATATTCAACTTCATTAATATCATTATAACCATCAAATGTAACCATGTCATAAATTTTATGAAATCTATAAGTGTTTATAGTAAACTCTTCATATTTTTTTCCTACATAAAGTTTCATACCATTAATAAAAACCTTATGTTTATATCTGAAGTCTGATATTATTCTAAGTTCACCTTTTAATCCATGAGTATTTACTATTTTACCTATATTTATAAATTCCATAAAATCACCTACTTACATTAGTTCATATAATATTATTGAAGTGGCTACTGCTACATTTAAACTTTCACAATTTTCATTCATTTTTATATAAATTTTTTCGTCTGAAAGATTTGCTATTTCAGGTGAAACACCATTTCCTTCATTCCCCATTATTATACCATATTTTAAAGGATTTTTTATATTTTTTAACTCGTTTCCATTATTTACATCTGTTGTATATATTTTGTATTCATTATTTTTTAAATTAAGTATTATCTTTCTTAAATCATCTCGTATTATGTTAATATGAAAATTCATTCCTTGTGCAGCTCGTACTACCTTTGAATTATATAAGTCAACAGAATTTGTACTAATTATTATTGTATCAATATTAAAAGCCACACTACTTCTTATGATAGTACCTAAATTCCCTGGATCTTGAATACCATCTATCATAAGCACTCTATCACCAATATCTTTAATTTTGGGATATTTACATACACCTATTATTTCATATGGCGTTTCAAGTTCAGATATATATTTCATTACATTTTTTGAAACGTATATTTTATTAACATCTAAATTGATTTCACTACCTTCTAAAAGTAATACCTCAAGTAGATTTCCTGTTTTGTATGCTTCACTTACTAAATGTATACCCTCAACTAAAAACATTTCTTCTTGTTCTCTATATTTCTTTAAATGTAATTTTTTTAGACTTTTTATTTTCTTATTTTCAATAGATTCAATTAACATTATTCTCTCATCTCTTTTCTTATTTGCTTATAATTTGGCTCATTTTCACAAACCAATTTCCAAAAACTTTTACTATGATCAAAATGAATAAAATGAGAAAGTTCATGTACAATTACATAATCTATATATTTTATATCCATATAAATTAAATTATAATTTAAAGTTACTTTTTCAAGTTTCTTATTACATACTCCCCATCTTGTTTTCATATTCCTAATTACTAATTTTGGATATGGAACATCTTTTGTAAAAGAATTATATATTATATCTAGTCTTTCTTTAAATACTTTCTTTGCCTCACTTAAATACCATTTTTTTATATCTTCTTTTTCTTTTACATATAGTGTATCTTCAATAAAATATGGTTTGCTTATATCTTGATAGATGATATTAATTTTTTTACCTAAGTAATAATTATATTTCTTTTTGCACATATTATTTTCTTTTATTTCTATCATCTTTATTATTTGTTTTCTATTATTGTTAATTAAATTTTTAATAAAAATTTTAGGTGCTAAATGTGGTGCTGATACATATATTTTTAGATCATCCTTTACCCTAATATATGTATTTTTTATATTCTTTTTTTCTATAACAACTTCATAATTTTTTCCATCATAATTAAAATTCATATAACCACCAATTTAATTTTACCATATTTTTCTATCTGATTAACATTTTTAATATATATTCATCGATAATTTTATTCTTTGTAAGTTGTTTATTATTAAATTCATATGAAGCCTTTGCTAGTGCATACCAATTGTCGATTATATCTTCGTCATTTTCTATAAACCCAGTATAATCATTTAAATTAGGATCATTACATTGTTGATTATATGTATAAATATATTCTTCAGTATCTAATTGATTTATTAAATTATTAATAGTCATTCCCCTATTTAACCTTTTCAAATATATATCAGACAAGTTTATAAATTTTTTAAGTTTGATTAGTTCTTCAATGTTATCCATATACCCTCCATTAACATTTGTAATTATTATTATATTTGTTATTGTTAATTTGTAAAGAAAAAAAGAACATTTTTGTTCTTTAAATTATAAATCTATTAAAATAATTTTCAAATTCTTTTTGAACACATGTGATTATTTCATTTAATTCTTTTGATGCTTGTATGTAATCATTATATTCTTTATATGAATACAATTTCTGATAAAGACTACTTAGTTGTACATCTTCCTTATCGGTAGGTTTTTTCTTATCTTCTTTGTTTATAATAATCTTTTGTATATTCTTTATATTATCTATAACTTCATTTATTTCTTTATTACTATCTATTATTTTTTCACATTTCTTATAATTTTTATATTCACTAGAATTAATTAAATTTTCCTTTAATTTTTCTACATCTTTTATTACATCATTCATTAACTTTTTCCCCATTTAGGCTCCAAGATTTTGCATCTTTTATTACTACATTTATAATTTTACCTAAGTCTTCACTACCACATTTTACATTAACAAGTTTCATGGTATCTGTATATCCAAAATATATATCTTTTCCTTTTGATGAAACTCCTTCAATTAAAACAGGTACTATCTTTTCTAATAATTTATTATTACTATTATTTGAATATTTATTTACAAGTTCATTTAGTTCATACAATCTTTGTTGTTTTTCCTCAAATGGTATATTGTCATCCATCTTGGCAGCTGGAGTATTTTCTCTTGGAGAATATATAAAAGTAAATGCACCATCATATTTAACCTCATCTACTACCTGAAGTGTTTCATTAAAATCTTCCCTTGTTTCACCTGGAAATCCTACAATTATATCAGTAGTAATACATACATTAGGTATTTTTTCTCTTATTTTTTTTGCAAGAGTTAGATATTCTTCTTTTGTATATCTTCTTCCCATTAATTTAAGTATATTATTACTACCTGATTGAAGTGGTAGATGAATATAAGGCATAATATTATCATATTTAGCTATCACATCTATCATTTCATCTGTAAAATCCCAAGGATGTGAAGTTACGAATCTTATTCTCTCAATTTTTGTTTTAGCGACATCTTCAAGTAATTTACTCATAGATGATCCATCACTTAAATCTTTACCATAGGCATTAACATTTTGGCCAAGTAAAGTAACCTCTTTATATCCTTTTTTTATTAGTCCATCAATTTCTTTTAATATATCTTCTTCTTTTCTACTTCTTTGTTTTCCTCTTGTAAATGGTACTATACAATATGTACAAAACTTATCACATCCATACATTATATTTACAAATGCTTTGTATTTACTTTCTCTCTTTACAGGAAGGTTTTCGACTATATCCCCTTCTTTAGAAAAGACTTCAATAATTAATTCGTTTAATTCCATTGCCTGAGAAAGTAATCTTGGTAAATTTTGAATATTATGTGTTCCAAACACTAAATCCATCCATTTATAATTTTTTTCTATTTCTTCTACAACTGATTCTTCTTGTGCCATACAGCCACAAAGAACTGTTATTATGTTTGGGTTTGTCATCTTTAAGTGTTTTATTCTGCCTAACATACCAAATACTTTATTATGAGCATTTTCTCTTATCGCACAGGTATTAAGTAATATTAGATCTGCATCTTCAATATTCTCAGTACTTGTAAATGACATATCTTCAAGTATTGCGCTAATAGTTTCAGAATCTCTTACATTTCCTTGACAACCATATGTAATAATATGATACTTCTTACCAAGTCCTAATTTTTTTAATTCGTTTGTCATTATATACTCATCTGTAAGTATTTTAACTTCTTCTTTTGTCCTTCTTTTGGCATCAATATAAGAAGGTTTTATATTAACATGTTTAAGCATAATTACACCTCTATTTCGTATTATATCAAAAAATCTAACTTTTTAACAGCTAGGTGTCATTGATAATTTTAATTTATTTTCACTATATTGTAAAAATTCAATGTATTCTAAAACTTTATTTTTATTTTCATCGCTTAATTTGCCAAATCTATCAGCTAAATCTTTTAAATTTTTTTCATCTTCACTTTTCATAATGTTTAAAGTTTTTTTAATACTATTAGAAATCATAACAGGCATTTCTTCTTTTTCACTAAGCCACTTATTAAGTGATACCTCAGAGCATCCAATCATATGTGCAAGTTTTTCTTCTGTAATGTTTTCATCAATCATTTTATGTTTTATTTCATTTATAAATAAATTCATATTTAATCACCTCGAGAAAATATTATATCAAAAAAACTAACTAATTGATAGTTAGTTTTCTATAATTTTAAATTAATTTCTTTTCCTTCCTCAACATATTTTCTATATTTCACACCACAATAATCAAGCATTTTTTTAGATACTATATTACTATCAGTACCATTATATTTATCAGATTTATATATTATTTCTTTAATTCCAGATTGAATAATTGCTTTTGCGCATTCATTGCATGGAAATAAATCTACATAAATAGTTGAGCCTTCTAAGTTAGAACCCTTATTATTTAGGATTGCATTTAATTCTGCATGACATACATATGCATACTTAGTATTTATGAAATCTCCTTCTCTATCCCAAGGCATATCATTATCATCATACCCATTAGGTGCGCCATTATATCCCACTGATAATATTTTCTTATCTTTTGATACTATGCATGCACCAACCCTAGTATTTGGATCTTTGCTTCTATTTGCAGAAAGTTCTGCAATTCCCATAAAATATGAATCCCAACTTATATATCCACTTCTTTTATTAATCATAATTTCTCCTATTTTATAGGTACAATTTTATCTTTTCCACCCATATATGGTCTTAGTACAATTGGTATTGTAATAGAACCATCTTCATTATAATTATTTTCTAAAAGCGCTATTAACATTCTTGGTGATGCAATAACGGTATTATTTAGAGTATGGGCAAATTCTTTATTACCATTTTCATCTTTATATTTAATACCCAATCTTCTTGCTTGAGCATCAGTTAAATTAGAGCAAGAACAAACTTCAAAATATTTTTGTTGTCTTGGAGAAAATGCTTCTATATCACATGACCTATATTTAAGATCTGCTAAGTCACCAGAGCAACAAACTAATTTTCTAACTGGTATATCTAAACTTCTAAATAAATCTACAGAATATTTCCACATTTTATCATACCACTGTTCTGATTCCTCTTTTTTACATATTACTATCATTTCTTGTTTTTCAAATTGATGTATTCTATATACTCCTCTTTCTTCAATACCATGTGCCCCTACTTCTTTTCTAAAACATGGTGAATAACTTGTCATTGTTATTGGAAGCATACTTTCATCTATTATTTGACCTTTAAATTTAGCTATCATAGAATGTTCTGATGTCCCAATCATATATAGATCTTCACCCTCAATTTTATACATCATTGCTTCTTTTTCTTCAAAAGACATAACACCATCTACAGCATCAGATCTAATCATGAAAGGTGGGATTGCATAAGTAAATCCTTTATCTATCATAAAATCTCTTGCATATGAAAGTGTTGCTGAATGAAGTCTTGCTATATCTCCCATCAAATAATAAAAACCATTACCTGATACTTTGGCAGCAGAAACTTTATCAAGACCATTAAAACTCTCCATTATATCCGCATGATAAGGTATTTCATAACTTGGTACTACTGGATTACCAAAGTGCATTTCATCTACATTTTCCGAATCATCTTTTCCAATTGGTACATCATCTGCAATCATATTTGGTATCATACACATAATTGATTTTATTTCAGTAGAAAATTTATTTTCATTTTCTTCCAATTCTTTTAATTCTTCATTTATCTTACTTACATCATTTTTTATTTCAAGAGCTTCTTCTTTTTTGCCTTCTCTCATAAGAAGACCTATTTTGTCACTTAGTGTATTTCTTTCATTTCTAAGATTATCAGCTTTTACTTTAATTTCTCTATATTCACTATCAAGTTTGATAACTCTATCCACTAGTCCTAACTTCTTATCTTGAAATTTTTTTCTGATATTTTCCTTTACTTTTTCTGGATTTTCTCTTACAAATTTAATATCTAACATATCATTTTCCTCCTTCTAAACGTAAAAAAGATGATACTTAAGGAGTGCATGTGCACGGTACCATCCTTTTTTTAACTCATTAGATAACGGCTTTTACCGTAGGTTATTAGCCTAACTAGAAAGTAGATTCATAATATCATTATATTAGTTCTCACCAACCACTAATTCTCTTATAAATAATGATTATTATTACTAATCTTTCATCAACGCTTTACAAATATATTTTACTTTGTTTTTTTATGTATGTCAATTCTTTTAGTTAGTATATTTACATAAATATATAATACATTTACTGTTAATAATGATACTATCATGGATTTAGATAAAGCATATATCACTATTAAATTTGATAATATATTAAATGTTCTTACAATAATAAATTCTATTAAAAATTCTACAAAAAATGATATTGATATAATAAGGATTACAATTTTATTTTCTAATTTAAACTCCTTATTTATAATAAATATTGATATTAAAAC
>ONTJ01000034.1 GCA_900320735.1 uncultured Eubacteriales bacterium | reverse complement strand
AATATGTATATATTATCACAATTATATACAGAAGAATTTGAAGAAATTCAAAAAAATAATAAATTTTCTTTAAATGATTATTATGATTTAATAGAAAGATTAGATTTACCAGATATTATGTATGAAGCATATATAAAAATGCCAAAAATGATATCTAAAAACAAAATATTATCGTATGTTACTGACATACCAAGTTTCATAAGTATGATTAGATAATTCTAATCATCTTTTTTTATTATATAAATTTCATCATTTTTATAGAATGCATAAAATACATCTTTTTGACTAATTTTTTTCTTATTTAGTATATTTTTAACCCAATTCTTGTTCTTTTTTATTAAAGGTAAATTATCATCTTGAATGTTTCCATCTATTATTATTGGAAGTGGGAATACTTTTTTATCTTTATCATCTTTTACAAAAACGGATAATTTACCATTATTTTCTAAAATAGCATAATCTACTTCCTCAATTGTTCTTATTTGTTTTTCTCTTAGTTGAAGTAATAGATCATCTAAGGTATATCTTTGTTTTATCATTTCATTGAAATTTAATTTACCATTTGAAATAATAATGCTTCTTTTGCCATCAAGCATATTTCTAAATTTAATATGTTTCATTGATAATTTTGCAAGTAATACTTGAAGTGTCACTAGTGTTACTAGAGGAATTATTACTAAAAAGATAGAATCTTTATAATTTTCAATTGATATGGCAATTAACTGTGATATAAGCATTGAAATAATAAGATCAAATATACTAAGTTCTCCAACTTCTCTTTTACCCATAATTTTATATGCAACAATGACAAGTATATAAAATAAAATCGTCCTATAAAAAACTCTAAAAAGCATATCATCACCTATTATATTTTGTAATTTTTTCATATTTTTTATTCATTATCATAAGATTTACTAGGTGATTTATATGAAATATTTAAAGACTATTATATTTGAATTTACTATATTAATAATATCTATATTAATAATATCTATACTTTATTATTTTGATTTAATTTCTTTTAAAACAAGTAATGTACTTAAAATGATTACTTTTATTATTACATTTTTTGCATCAGGAATATATATATCAAATAAAAGTAATAAAAAATATTATTTAGAAGGTATTAAAATATCAATTATAAATATATTATTATTTTTACTTTTAACCTTATTATTTAAATATAATTTTAATTTTAAAAAAGTAGTATATTACATTATTTTATCATTTACAGTAGTACTTGGAAGTATGAGCAGAAATTTAAAAAAAAGGAAATAATTCCTTTTTTTATTTAGTATATTTGTTAATAAATTCTTCTTTGAATTCATCAAATTTACCTTCATCTATAGATTTTCTAATGTCTTCTGTTAATTTTATTAAAAATCTTATATTATGTATAGAAAGAAGTGTTCCTGAAAGTTGTTCATTTGCGACTAGCAAATGTCTTATGTAACCTTTTGTAAAATTCCTACATGTATAGCAATCACAATTTTCTTCAATTGGAGTAAAATCTTCTCTGAATTTTAAATTTTTTAAATTAATTTTACCGCTTCTTGTAAATGCATTTCCATGTCTTGCTATTCTCGTAGGTAATACACAGTCAAACATATCTATTCCTCTTGCTACTCCTTCTAATATATCAACTGGTTCGCCTACACCCATTAGGTATCTAGGTTTATCTTCTGGTAAGTAAGGTATTGAATAATCAATTGCTTTATACATGTCTTCTTTAGATTCACCATCATTAGCAACACCACCAATTGAATACCCATCAAAATCAAGTTCTACTGTTTTAGTAGCTGACTCTTTTCTAAGATCCTCATAAGGTCCACCTTGAACTATACCAAATAGTGATTGATTTTCATTTGCATGTACATCTTTACCTCTCTTAGCCCATCTAAGTGTTCTTTCAAGAGAGTTTTTTAAGTATTCATGTGTAGCACTTGCAGGAGGACATTCATCAAAACTCATAGCTATATCACTATCTAATTTATTCTGTATTTCTATTGATTTTTCAGGAGTTAACAATAAACTTTTTCCATCTATATGGCTTTTAAAATGTACTCCTTCTTCTGTTATATCTTTCTTTTTATTTTTGGCTAGTGAAAATACTTGAAATCCACCTGAATCTGTAAGTATTGGACCGTCGTAATTCATAAATTTGTGAAGACCTCCTGCCTTTGCAACTATGTCTTCACCTGGTCTTAACCATAAATGATAAGTATTTGATAATATAACAGCACTACCCGCTTCTTTTACTTCTTCTGGAGTAAGTGTCTTAACATTTGCAAGTGTTCCTACAGGCATAAACATTGGTGTTTCAAAAGAACCATAATTTGTATGTAATATACCATGTCTTGCTTTTTTATCATTTTTAATTAATTCATATTTAATTTTCATTATTCAAACCTCCTTATTTAATAAACATCGCATCACCAAACGAGAAAAATCTATACTTTTGATTGACTGCTTCCTTGTATGCATTCATTATATTTTCTTTAGACGCAAATGCAGAGACTAACATAACTAGTGTTGATTTTGGCAAATGAAAATTTGTAATTAAAGCATCTATTGCTTTAAATTTATATCCTGGATATATAAATATATCAGTATTCCCCGAGCACTCTTTAAATTGTCCATATTTACTCATTATAGTCTCAAGTGTTCTTGTTGTTGTTGTTCCAACTGCAATTATTCTTCTTCCTTCTTTTTTTGCTTTATTTAATACTTCTGCAGTTTCCTTCTTCATCGAATAAAACTCACTATGCATTTTATGCTTAGTAACATCATCTACTTGTACTGGTCTAAATGTACCTAGTCCTACATGTAATGTTATTTCTTCAATTATTATTCCTTTTTCTCTTATTTTATTTAAAAGATTTTCTGTAAAATGAAGGCCTGCTGTTGGCGCAGCTGCAGAACCTATTTCCTTTGCATAAACAGTTTGATATCTATCTTTTTCTTCTAGCCTTTCATGAATATATGGTGGAAGAGGCATTTGCCCTAGTCTATCTAATATTTCCATCAATATGCCATTATAAATAAATTTAAAGTGTCTTATTCCATCTTCCTTAATATCAGTGCACTTTAGTTTTAATAAACCATTAAAATTAATTATAGTACCTATTTTTACTCTTTTAGCAGGCTTACATAAGCATTCCCATATATCGTCTCCTAAATCTTTTAAAAGAAGTACTTCAATAATAGCGTCTGTTTCTTCTTTTAAACCAACTAATCTAGCCGGAAGTACTTTTGTATTGTTTATTACTAATATATCATCTTTATTTAAATGGTCTATAATATCATCAAATCTTTCATGTTCAATTTTTCCAGTTTTTCTATCTAGTACTAAAAGTCTTGAATGATCTCTTTCTTTTAGTGGTGTTTGTGCAATTAATTCTTTTGGTAAAAAATAATCAAAATCATCAGTTTTCATAAGTATCACTCCCGGAAAATATTATATCACGTATATCATTTTAAGTAAATTAAAGATACCAAATTATGGTATCTTTAATTTTAAACTAATCATATATACTTTTTTGATAATCGATTCCTAAATGTTCATATGCCTTTTGGGTTACAACTCTTCCTCTATTTGTTCTTTTTAAAAATCCATTTTGAAGTAAATATGGTTCATATACATCTTCAATAGTAGTTGCTTCTTCTCCAATAGATGCGGCAAGTGCATCTATTCCAACAGGTCCTCCATTAAATTTATATATTATGGATTTAAGCAAATTATGGTCCGTATCATCTAAGCCACTAGAATCTACTTTCAATTTTATTAATGAATCTTTTGTGATATCTATATCTATGTTTCCACTTGCTTTTACTAAAGCAAAATCTCTTACTCTTTTTAAAAGACGATTAGCTATTCTAGGAGTTCCTCTACTTCTTTTAGCTAGTTCTAATGCAGCATCTTCTTGTATTTCTACTTCAAATACATCTGCAGTTCGTTTAATAATATTACATAGATCCTCTATAGAATAATAATCTAATTTTGATATAATACCAAATCTATCTCTAAGAGGAGAAGATAAATCACCAACTCTTGTAGTGGCACCTACAAGTGTAAATGGTGGAAGATCTATTTTTATACTTCTACTTGACCCATCATTGCCAATAATTATATCAAGAGTAAAATCCTCCATAGCTGAATATAATACTTCCTCAACTACTCTTGGCATCCTGTGTATCTCATCAATAAAGAGAACATCACCTGGTTCAATAGTAGATAGTATTGCAGCAAGATCCCCTGTTTTTTCAATAGCAGGTCCTGAAGCAGTTTTTATATCACTTCCTAGTTCATTTGCAATTATAAAAGCAAGTGTTGTCTTACCAAGCCCAGGAGGACCATATAAAAGAGTATGATCAAGTGGTTCATTTCGCATCTTTGCTGCTTTTATGAAGATATCAATGTTATCTTTAACATCACTTTGACCAATATATTCTTTTAAATATTGTGGCCTTAGAGAAAGTTCAAATTCATCTTCATTTCTTTTCTCTTCACTAAGTATTCTATCCATATTTACCTCCTATTTAAGTAATAATTTTAACGCATCCTTAATTTGATTTTCAATGGTTAAACTACAATCAACTTTGCTAGCAACTCTCTTTATATCTTGATTTTTATATCCAAGAGAAGAAAGTGCTTCAACAAGTTCATCATTAACACTACTAGCTATTTCATTACCTGATACTAATTTACCTTTTAAATCTAGTATTATTTGACGTGCTACCTTATCTCCTATTTTAGGGAATTTTTTTAAATATAAGATATTTTCTCTCTCAATTGCATCTATGATTCCAGAAGTTGATCCTGTTGCTAACATTGGTAGTGCCATTTTTGGACCTAATCCTTTAACATCTATCAATTTCAAAAACAAATTTCTATCTTCTTTTGTCTTAAAACCAAATAAAGTATTTTCATCTTCTCTAATATGCTGATAAATATATATAGTATATTCATCATTAATATTAAATGAATATGGAGATGCAGTATATATTTTATATCCTATATTATTATTATCAATTATTATATAATTACTTTCAATATCTTCTACCTTACCTTTAATATATTCGAACATATGTTATCACCATTTAAATTATATCAAAAAAAACACTTATTTTAAAGTATTTTAATTATTATTTGATATTTTGTTTTATGAAAAATAAAAAAATTACAGTTTTCACTGTAATTTTAATCTTTAAATTCAAATTCGAAATCAAGTATTCTCACAATATCTCCTGGAACAATACCTCTTTTTCTAAGTTCATCATCTACACCTAAATGTCTAAGTTTATTAGCAAATCTTCTTGCTCCTTCATCAGTAAACTTAGTCATTCTAAGTAATTTTTCTATTTTATCACCAGTTACTACAAATACATCATTATCTTTATATATTTCAAAAGGTTTTTCTTCTTCAAACTTATAAAGAACATGTGATTCAAAATTATCTTCCTCATATAAAGGTTTTTCATTTGTAGTATCTAAAGTATCAGCTATCTTGATAAGTAGATTATCAAGACCTTGTGAATTAATCGCAGATATCTCATATACTTCATCACTATGAATCTTTTCTTTAAATCTCTTTAAATTTTCTTTTGAATTAGGCAAATCCATTTTATTTGCTACAATTATTTGTGGTTTACTCATTAATTTTTTATCAAAATTTTCAAGTTCCTTATTTATTATTATGTAGTCTTCGTAAGGATCTCTACCTTCTGAAGCACTCATATCTAAAATATGAACAATTACTTTAGTTCTTTCAATGTGTTTTAAAAATGCTTCACCAAGCCCTTCACCTTTAGATGCACCTTCAATCAATCCTGGAAGATCTGCCGCTACAAATACTCTATTATCAACTGTTTTTACGACACCTAAATTAGGTGATAGAGTTGTAAAATGATATGCCGCTATTTTAGGTTTTGCCTTGGATATTTTTGATATTAAAGTAGATTTACCAACAGATGGCATTCCAACAAATCCAACATCTGCAAGTAATTTTAATTCTACTTTTAAATTTCTTATTTCTCCTGGTTCACCATTTTCAGAAAAATTAGGAGCTGGATTAGAATGTGTTGCAAAAGCAGTATTACCTCTTCCACCTCTTCCACCTTTAGCTACGATTACTTCATCATTTGGATGTGTTAAATCTGCTAGTATCAAACCTGTATCAAGATCAGTAACAACTGTACCCTGAGGTACTTTAATAATAACATCTTCTGCATTTTTACCATTCTTATTCTTACCAAGTCCATTAGATCCCTTTAATCCTTTAATGTGTCTATTATACCTCAAATCAAGCAGTGTTTTTAGCCCTAAATCAACCTTAAATATAATGTCAGCACCCTTGCCTCCATTTCCACCAAAAGGTCCACCTAAGGCTATATATTTTTCTCTTCTAAAAGCAGTACATCCATCTCCACCATTTCCTGCACTTACTTTTATAACTACCTCATCTACGAACATATCAATCACCTCTTTTTATTAGTTTTTAAAATACGCATCAACATAATATATTGGTCTTTTTTCTTTAAAATATTGTTTTTCAAAATCAGTCATAATATTTTCTATTTTTCTCTCATCATTATGTAAGTCTGCACTTACCTTATTAAATATATACCAATAACTACTTAAACTTTCTATTGCTGATGAAAATAATATCTTATTATCTGTTTTTAAAATTATATGTTTATCTTTTTTAAATACTCTATCATATAATTTTAAATAACTAACATCAGTAAATCTCTTCTTGGCATCCGCTCTTTTTGGCCAAGGTTCTGAGAAGGTTAAATAAATAGTATTTATTTCTCTTCCAAAAATATTTATTATTTCTTTTGCATCAGTACATATCATCTTTAAATTATTTAATTTTAAATTTCTAATATTATTAATTGCATAAGCAGTCTGATTAATATCTATTTCAAGTCCTATATAATTTATGTTTGGATGTGTCCTTGCCATTTCAATTATAAAACTACCTCTACCCATACCAAGTTCTAACATTATAGGATTATTATTATTAAATAGTTTACTCCAGCTACCTTTATATTTACTTGGATTTCTAACTAAATAGTCACTACTGCTTAAAATATTATCAGCATTTTTAACTGTATTATATCTCACACTCAACACCTCAGAAAATATTTTATCATAAATAAAGAAAAAAAACATCATCAAATGATGATATTTGTTATTCAGCGTAAACGCTAACTTGTTTTTTATCTTTACCCATACGTTCAAATTTAACGATACCGTCTATCTTAGCAAATAAAGTATGATCAACACCCATACCAACATTTTTACCTGGATATATTTTAGTTCCTCTTTGACGATATATAATTGAACCACCAGTTACAAATTGTCCATCACTTGCTTTTGCACCAAGTCTTCTACCAGCAGAATCTCTTCCGTTATGAGTAGAACCTTGTGCTTTAACGTGTGCAAATTTTTGTATATTTAAAACCATTTTCATCATTATAACTACCTCCTTAATATTTTTATATTTTTAGGATAGTCCCCTTCAAGACTCTCAAGCATAAAAACCATATTATTAATAAGTTTTCTTATTACTTCATTATCATTTTTAATTTCTAACTTAATTTTATTATCTTTATCCTCGTATTCGATAGAAGCTTCATCAATATCAATACATGCATTAATAGTAGTTATTACTATTGATGATACAGAAGCACATACTATATCTTTTCCATATTCATCATATAAAGCATGACCAGATACTTCTATTTTATTATTTTCAACTATAACTTTTATCATAATTATTTAACACTTTTTATAACTATCTTAGTATATGGTTGTCTATGACCTTGTGTTTTGTGATAATTATTTTTTGGCATATATTTGAAAACTTTAATTTTTCTTTGTTTTCCTTGTTTAACTATTTCACCAGTTACT
Organism: uncultured Eubacteriales bacterium; assembly: GCA_900320735.1. Lineage (GTDB taxonomy): Bacteria > Bacillota_I > Bacilli_A > RF39 > UBA660 > CAG-433. Next base: position 2,996 of record ONTJ01000034.1, on the reverse strand, counting down.
TTAGCACCAGCCACATAAGGACGTCCGAATTCATTATCTCTCATTAAAACTTTATCAAATGTTACTTTATCTCCAGCATTACCTTCTAATTTTTCAACAAAGATTTCCATTCCTTCTTCAACTGTATATTGTTTACCACCAGTTTCAATTATTGCTTTCATTAGTTTACCTCCTTCATTAATATTCTAAGACTCGCCTATTAAGGTGCTTATAGCTTAAAACCTTATAAGTGCGGTTGTAGAGCCAAGTGAGGCTTTACAAACATACTAATATTATCATAAATACCCTAAAAAAGTCAATATATATAATAAAAAATACATTATTTATTGTTTTCTTTTAATTCATTTATCTCATTTTTAATATTATCATTCATATTATTACCATCTTCGCTACATATCATGACTTTAATAGTTTTAAATACTATCTTAATATCTAATAAAAAACTGATATTATCAACATATTGTAAATCATTATTAATCTTATCAAATATAGATATATCATTTCTACCACTAATTTGTGCAAGACCAGTTAAACCTGGTAAAACTTCCACTCTCCTTCTTTGGTCTTTATTCATATATTTGTAATAGTCTGTAATCCATGGTCTTGGACCAATAAATGACATATCACCCTTTAATATATTAATCATTTGAGGAAGTTCATCAAATGATAATAATCTAAGTATTTTTCCAAATTTAGTAACCTTACCACCCTTAAAAGTAGTGAATTTATATATATTAAAATTCTTACCATTTTTACCAGTTCTCACCTGTTTATATATAATCTTATTTTTATCAATAATTATAATTAATAAAGCAATTATTATATATAATGGTAAAAATATTATTAATATTATAACTGATAATATTATATCTAATATCCTCTTTATATAATTTTTATACAACGCTCATCACCTACTATATATATTTTAATCTCTATTAATTAATAAACCAATTCCTATATAAAATATAGGTGCAACTTCAATAATGCTTATATTAAACTGTGCTTGAACTAAATAACCTATTATAGGAAGAATATAATATATTTCTTTATTTTTAATACCTTCTTTAATAGCAATAAAATGCATACATAGATAACTTATTAAACTAAATATACCAGTAGTAACAAGTATTTGAAGATATTCATTATGTGCTTTATCAACAATTGTATTTTCCCTTATTATAGGTTTACCATCAATTATATTAGCAAAATTATCTACACCTATACCATGCACTATATATCTTGGTACTATTTGGATAGTTTTTTTCCATATTTCAATTCTTCCTGATCCATAGCCATCATCAACATTCCCCTTAATAGTATTAGATATTTCAGTTTTTGCAGTATTAACATATTTAATAACAGGAGTTAAATTTAATAATTGCATTAATGCAGTAGAAAATACTAATACAAGAAATAAAGTTATATATTTTTTTAAATATTTCTTTTTTATAGCGTATATAAATAGTATCATCATTACAATAACTAAACCAATCATAGCACTTCTTGTTTTTGAAAGTAATAATCCTACAGAAAATATATATGTTAATGTTAGTAAACATATAGTTTCAATTTTACCTTTAGATTTTATATATAATCCTATACTATAACATATACATGAAAGCATAAGTGTCCCAAAGAAATTTCTATTACCTGTAAATCCTGTTGCCCATCTCCAGCCTTTTTCTATTCTAGTATAAACATTAAACAAATTTAATTTTTGACATATTGCATATATACACTGAATAAATCCAAATACTAAAATAGAATAAACAATAATCTTTCTATCTTCTTTTTTTAAGAAACTAGTTATAAAGATAATAGTCATGTAATAACAAATTACAAATAACCCCTCATATCTACCCCATTCACCAAATAATGCTTTATTTGGTTTATATGCAAATATAGTGGAAATAAGTGCAAATATTATTATTAATAATAAAAATATATCTATCTTATTTTTTTTATATTTTTTCTTAAAAAATAATATTAATATTATTAATATATTTATTGTAAGTAATACTATATATCCATATGAAAATATACTATAAAGTATAATTTTATTAAACACCATATAAGATCCTACAAGTATATATAATAAATTTATAATTATGTATATTGGAAGTGATACATCTAATATTTCACTTAATTTCTTTTTCATTTATATTCTCCTTTTAACCGCATTTTTTATATAACAAATAAAGCAGTATATTCTATATAATACATTAAGATCTTCCATTTTTAATATTTTCCATGTCCCAATTGCAGACCTTATTTTATTTGATGAAAGTGACCTTTCTCCAACTCTATAAATAGAAAGTACATCATTTTCTCCATAAGCAATACCTGCTTTTTTAAGTACCTTCCACCATGTTGATGAGTCTTGACCTAGTTTTACATTTGGCATATAAATATCTTCTTTAGTTAAATATTCCATGTTAAACATTACAGTAGAAGTAAATATAGTTGTATTTTTAATAGCCTCTTTATAAGTAATAGTTTTAGGTACTTTTACTCTATGTCTTTTAGTTCCTTTTAAAAATTCATAGTCACTATAAATAAAAGCCTTATTCTTTATAAATTTAACTTGCCTTTCTATCTTTTTTAAATTCCAGTAATCATCTGAATCTAAAAAACAAATTAAATCACCAGTAGATACTTCTACTCCTTTATTTCTAGCAATAGATACTCCACTATTTTCTTTTAAATTAATTACTTTAATTCTTTTATCATTAAAAGAATTAATAATAGATAAACTATTATCAGTGCTTTTATCATTTACTATTATAATTTCTAAATTTTTATATGATTGTTTTATCACACTATTTATACATTCTTCTAAATATTTAGAAGAATTATAAACAGGCACTATTACACTTACTTTTTTCATACTACTTATCCTTTATATAATTGTATCATATATATATTAAAAATTAAATAAAAATTCTTATGATTAATCATAAGAATTTCTTCTGTTTTATTTTATTTTATTTATTATT
>ONTJ01000032.1 GCA_900320735.1 uncultured Eubacteriales bacterium | reverse complement strand
TGGAAAATCTTTAATTATATTTGAAAATGGTGAAGAATTAATTATAGATATATCATATGGTTCATTTGATAATCAATATTTAAGAGCTACTAAACTTGATTCAATATTAAATAAAAGAAAAATATACTAAATTTTTCTTTTTTTTGAAAAAATAGGCACAAAAACACCTCATTTTATGTTATAATTATATTGTGTGTAGAGTAGCATTATTTTTATAGAAAGGTGAAAATATGGGCAAAAAAATAGGTTTAAAATGTTTTTGAAAGAAATTGAGTTAAAAAATTATCGAAATTATTCTAATTTGAAGCTTAAATTTAACAAAAAAATTAATATTTTCATTGGAAATAATGCTCAAGGTAAAACTAATATATTAGAGAGTATATATTTTTTATCTATAACTAAGTCACATAGAACTACTAAAGAAAATTTCATTATTAAAAATAATGAAGAATTTTTAAAAGTAAGTGGAAAGGTTAAAAAAAATTCATCTTTATCAAGCAAATATGAAATTATTCTAAATAGTAAGGGTAAAAAAGTTAGTATTAATGATAATCCTATTAAAAAAATAAGTGATTATTTATCTAATATTAATGTAATCATGTTTTGTCCTGATGATTTAGAAATAATAAAAGGAACTCCATCTGATAGAAGGTATTTTTTAAATATTGAAATAGGTCAACTTTATAATAATTATATTAAATGTATTTATAAATATAATAAAATATTAAAAAGTAGAAATGATTATTTAAAAAATAATAAAAATTTTGATAGAGTATATTTTAATGTTTTAACTGAAGAATTAATAAAAGAAAATATTAAAATTATAAAATATAGGGATGAATATATAAAAGAGATAAATAAATATATAAAGAAAATATATTATGGATTAACAAAAAAAGATAATATTTATGTGAAATATGAAACTTTTATTGAAGTAGATACACAAGAAAATATGTATAAGAAAATAAAAGAAAAATTTGATAAATCATTTGAAAATGAATTATTTCAGAAAGTAACATTACATGGTGCACACAAAGACGATTTTTCTGTATATATTGATAATATAAAAATAAATAATTATGGTTCTCAAGGTCAACATAGGATAGCTATTCTGGCAATAAAATTATCAGAAGTAGAAATATTTAAAAATATTAAGGAAGTTAATCCGATCCTTTTACTTGATGATATATTTAGTGAACTTGATAAAAATAAAAAAAATAATATTATTCAATATATAAATAATGATCTGCAGGTATTTATAACATCAACTGATTTAAAAAATGTAAGTAGAAAATTACTAAAAGAAGCAGATATATTTAAAGTAGATAATGCAAAGGTAGTAAGGGAGGTAAAATAAAATGAAAGACAATTATGATGCATCCGCAATTCAAGTATTAGAAGGACTTGAGGCAGTAAGAAAAAGACCAGGTATGTATATAGGTACAACAGATGTTAAAGGTCTTCATCATCTAGTATGGGAAATAGTAGATAATTCAATAGATGAAGCTCTTGCTGGATTTTGTAATAATATAGAAATTATTATAAATAAAGATAATTCTATAACAGTTAAGGATAATGGTAGAGGTATTCCAGTTGGAATACATAAAAAAACAGGAATATCAACCGTAGAAACAGTTTATACAGTACTTCATGCAGGTGGTAAATTTGGTGGAGGAGGATATAAGGTATCTGGAGGTCTACATGGTGTAGGTGCTTCTGTAGTTAATGCACTTTCTTCATGGGTAGTTGTTAGAGTATATAAAGATGGAAAAATATATGAAGCAAAATTTAAAGATGGTGGAAAAACAGAAAAACAATTAACTGTAATAGGTGATTGTGAAGAAAATAGAACTGGAACAACAGTAACATTTAAACCTGATTCTGAAATATTTGATACAGATATTTATGATTACAATACTCTAAGAGTTAGAACAAGAGAACTTGCATTTTTAAATAAAGGACTTAAATTGACTTTACGAGATGATAGAAATGATGACAATTCTACAGGTGAAACATTCCATTATGAAGGTGGAATAAGTGAATATGTTAAATATTTAAATAAAAATAAAACTCCAATACATGATGAAATAATACATTTGACAGGTGAAGAAGATGGGGTAATGTTCGAAGTTGCTATGCAATATAATTCTGGTTATTCAGATAGTATTTATTCATTCGTTAATAACATAAATACACATGATGGTGGTACACATGAAGAAGGTGTAAGAAGAGCATTAACAAGAGTTATTAATAATTATGCTAAGAAGAATAATATATTAAAAGATAAAGATGAATCTCTAACAGGCGATGATGTTAAAGAAGGACTTACAATGATTATATCTTGTAAACATCCTAATCCACAATTTGAAGGTCAAACAAAAGGAAGATTAGGTAATTCAGAAGTTAGAAAATTAGCTGATAATATATTTTCAAATGGTTTTGAAAGATTTTTATTAGAAAATCCTGATGAAGCAAGAATAATAATAGAAAAAGCAATGACTGCATCTCGTGCAAGAATTGCAGCTAAGAAAGCAAGAGAATTAACAAGAAGAAAAAGTGATTTAGATGTAGTAAACTTTGGTGGTAAATTGGCTGATTGTAAGGAAAAAGATCCTTCAATATGTGAAATATTTATAGTCGAGGGAGATTCAGCTGGAGGATCTGCTAAAGTAGGTCGTAATTCTATGACTCAAGCTATACTTCCACTTAGAGGAAAAATATTGAATGTTGAAAAAGCTAGAATGGATAAAGCTTTATCAAATGAAGAAATAAGAACAATAATAACTGCTTTTGGAACAGGTATAGGTCAAGAATTTGATTTAAGTAAACTTAGATACAATAAGATAATAATAATGACTGATGCCGATGTTGATGGATCACATATAAGAGTATTGTTACTAACATTATTTTATAGATTTTTTAGACCAATTGTTGAAGCTGGACATGTATATGCTGCACAACCACCATTATTTAGTATAAAACACGGTAAAACTACTAAATATGTTTTAACAGAAGAGGAAAAAGAAGATTATCTTTCAAAATTACCAGAATCTGCGAGAAAAGGTTGTGTAATAAACCGTATGAAAGGTTTAGGAGAAATGGATGCAGATCAATTAAATGAAACAACAATGGATATTAATACAAGAGTACTTAGAAAAATTACAGTAGCTGATGCAATAGAAGCTGATGCGGCATTCTCAAAATTAATGGGCGAAGAAGTAGAGCCTAGAAGAGAATTTATAGAAGCAAATGCTACTTATAGTAATTTGGATATATAGAAGGGAGTTTTATAGATGGATATTAAAGATAAATTAGAAGAAAATGATATAGTTACTGAAATAGAACAATCTTTTATAGATTATTCAATGAGTGTTATAGTTTCTCGTGCATTACCAGATCTAAGAGATGGATTAAAACCAGTACATAGAAGAATTTTATGGTCAATGTTTGAGTCAGGACATATGCCTGATAAACCACACAGAAAATCGGCAAGAATTGTCGGAGATGTAATGGGAAAATATCATCCACATGGGGATTCATCAATATATGAAGCAATGGTAAGAATGGCTCAAAACTTTAGTTATAGAGCGCCACTTGTAGATGGTCATGGAAATTTTGGAAATATTGATGGTGATGGTGCTGCAGCAATGCGTTATACTGAATCTAGACTTTCTAAGATTTCACTAGAATTATTAAGAGATATAGGAAAAAATACAATAGACTTTATTCCAAATTTTGATGAAACAGAAAAAGAACCAGTTGTGTTACCATCAAGATTTCCAAATATATTAGTAAATGGAACAATGGGAATTGCCGTTGGTATGGCTACAAATATTCCACCTCACAACTTGGGAGAAGTAATAGATGGATGTATAGCATATATTGATAATCCGGAAATAGATACTGATGGATTAATGAAATATATAAAAGGTCCCGACTTTCCAACAGGAGCTCTAATACTTGGTAATAGTGGAATAAAGAAAGCTTATGAAACAGGTAGAGGAACAATTACAATTAGATCAAGAGCGAGAATTGAAGAAGTTGGTGGTAAACATCAAATAATAATAGATGAAGTACCTTATGGTGTTAATACATCTGACTTAAAAAATAAAGTAGCAGAACTTGTACACAATAAAACCATAGATGGAATTGCAGACTATCATACAGATCTTAAAGATGGTGTTAAAATAACAATAACACTAAAAAAAGATGCAAATGCACAAGTAGTATTAAATAATCTATATAAACATACTCAATTTCAAACAAATTATGGAATAATATTTTTAATGCTAGATCAAGGTGTACCAAAAACACTTGGATTAAAGGATATCATATCTAAATATATTGATTATCAAAAGGAAATAATAATCAGAAGATGTAAATATGAACTTGATAAAGCAGAAAAAAGAGTTCATATATTAGAGGGCTTAAAGATTGCACTTGATCACTTAGATGAAGTAATTAAACTAATAAGAGGATCTAAAACAGATGAAGAAGCTAAAAATGGATTAATGAGTAAATTTGGACTTACAGATTTACAAGCTGATGCAATATTAGAAATGAAGCTTCGTAGATTAACTGGATTAGAAAGAGAAAAAATTGAAAATGAATTAAGAGAATTACTTGCAAAAATAGAAGAATTAAAATCAATACTTGCAAGTGAAGAAAAAGTATTAGCTATCATAAAAGAAGAACTTCAAGAAATAAAAGATAAATATGCTGATGAAAGAAGAACAAATATAGATATGACAGCTATTGATTACATTGAAGATGAATCACTAATACCAGTTGAAGATATTATAATAACTTTAACTAATAAGGGTTATATTAAGAGACTTACTACAGACACTTATAAACTTCAAAATAAAGGTGGAGTTGGTGTTAAAGGTATGTCTACAAATGAGGAAGATTTTGTTGAACAAATGGTAACAGTAAAAACACATGATCACATATTATTCTTTTCAAACAAAGGAAAAGTATATAGAATTAAAGGTTATGAAATACCAGAATTTTCAAGACAAGCAAAAGGATTACCAATAATAAATTTATTACAACTAGAAAAAAATGAAAAAATTAATACTATTTTGAATGTATCTAAGGATGATGAAGATAAGTATATTACATTTGTAACAAAGAATGGTCTTGTTAAGAGAACAGAACTTTCAGAATTTGATAGTATTAGAAAAAGTGGTAAAATTGCGATAACATTAAAAGAAGAAGACGAATTATTATTTGTATCAAAGACAAATGGAGAAAATGAAATAGTAATAGGTGCATCAAATGGAAGACTTGTCAGATTTAATGAAAATGAAATAAGAGTAATGGGTAGAACTGCAAGTGGTGTACGAGGAATTGATATACCAGAAGACGTTATGTGTGTTAGTGCTGAAAAAGTCGATAAGACAAGTGACATATTAATAATAACTGAAAAAGGATATGGAAAGAGAACAAATATTGATGAATACAGACTTACACATAGAGGAAGTAAAGGTGTTAAGGCCTTAAATATTACTGAAAAGAATGGTAATTTAGTATCAGTTAAAAATGTAAGTGATAATGAAGATTTGATGATTATAACAGATAGTGGAATAATTATTAGAATACCTATGAGTCAAGTATCTAAAATGAGTAGAGTTACACAAGGTGTAAGATTAATCCACTTAAAAGATGATCAAAAAGTTACAACAATTGCAACAAGTGAAAGTGAAGATACAGAAGTTATTGAAGAGTAATTCAATAACTTTTATTTTTTAAAAACGAACAAAAAGCGAACAAAATATTTCCCGGGAAATGTTTTTACGAACAAAAAGCGAACAAAAATAATTTATAATGTTTCACGTGAAACATTGACTAATTATAAAATAAATAGTATATTATATATGCACAACGGAAATATTGGAATCAGGTCAGGATAGAGATATAGCAGCCTTAACAATCAATTTTCGTGTGTGCTTTTTTTATGGAGGAAGTATGGACATTGAAAATAAATTAAATAAATTAATAAATAAGGCTATAAGAAAAAATGAAGTACCAATTGCGGCAATTATAGTTAAAAATAATAATATTATAAGTAAATCATATAATAAGGTAAATAAAAAAAATAATATATTAAATCATGCAGAAATAATATGCATAAAAAAAGCACAAAAAAAATTAAAAAATTGGCGTTTAAATGATTGTGAATTATATGTAACATTAGAACCATGTTCAATGTGCAAAGAAATAATTAAAAAATCAAGAATAAATACAGTTTATTATTACACAAAACAAAACAATTATGAAACTGAGTCCGAAACAATGTATAAATATATTCATAATGATAATTTTTCAAGTGAATTAACTAATTTTTTTAAAAATAAACGAAATACCAATGTTTCACGTGAAACATCAAAAATAAAATAATGCACAATGTTTCACGTGAAACATTGAAAACAAAATAATAAATAATGTTTCACGTGAAACATTATTTATTTTTACTTATTTATGGTATAATTAAATAGAATTTATATAGGAGGTTTTATGGAATATCAGGCATTGTATAGAAAATATAGACCAAAAACATTTGATGATGTTTATGGACAAGAAATAATAATAACAACATTAAAAAATATAGTTAAAAACAACAAATTAACACATGCATATTTATTTATAGGACCTCGTGGAACAGGTAAGACAAGTATTGCTAAAATTTTTGCAAAATCAATCAATTGCGCTAATTCTATAGATGGAATATCGTGTGAAAAATGTGAAATATGCAAAAATAGTAATAATAATGAAAATATAGACATAATAGAAATGGATGCGGCATCTAATAATGGTGTAGACGAAATAAGGGAAATTAGAAATCACGTAACTTTACTACCAACAATTTCTAAATATAAGGTATATATAATTGATGAGGTGCATATGCTTACAACAGGAGCATTTAATGCACTATTAAAAACATTGGAAGAACCACCAAAACATGTAATATTTATATTAGCAACTACTGAACCACATAAAATACCACTTACGATAATTTCAAGATGCCAATCATTTGAATTCAAACCAATTCCTAAAAATACAATAATGAAACGATTAAAAGATATATGTGAAAAAGAAAATATCAATATAGATGACAAATCACTTGAAATGATTGCTCTTGACTCAAATGGTGGGTTGAGAGATGCAATTGGATTATTAGATCAATTAAATGCATACTCTGGTGGTAATATAAAATATGAAGATGTTCTACTATTAAATGGAAGAATATCAATGGAACAACTAAATCAAATTTTTAATAAAATTATAGATAAAAATTTAAATGATACATTTAGTTTAATAGATAATATAGAAAATGAAGGAAAAAATTTCATTTATGTATCTGAGGATCTTATTAAACTGTTAAGGGATGAATTAATAAATTATCAAATAAGTAAAAATTCTACATTGGTTTCACGTTTAGGTAAGGATAGGGTCTTAGAAATAATATTATTGATTAATAAATCAATTAACGATATGAAAAATTCAAAGGATAAGAGAATATTTTTTGATATCATGATAATGAAGATATATGATTTAATAAATAATATACAAACAAATGTTTGTACTATTAAGGATGAAGAACTACCTAAAAAAGAAGAAATTCATACTAAAAAACCAAAGCCGGTAGAAATAGAATCAGTGAACGAAGATTTTACATTACATGACGAATTAATGAAGATAAGAATAAATAACATACTATCAAGCGCAAATAAAAATGATTTACAAAATTATAGTGCTAAAATAAAAAATATGGCAGATAATATATTAAATTTAGATCAACTCAAAATTGTTAATATATTATCAGATTTTGAAATAAAAGCAGCGTCATCAACAGGTGTAGTTTTGACTACAACAAGTGAAAATTTGCTTCATGAAATATATAATGAAATACTTGATGTAGACAAATTACTATCAGAGGTACTTGGAAAAGATATTAAGATTTGTGTTCAATTAGTTGACGATTGGAATGATATAAGGAAAATATATGTTGACAAGATTAAAAATAAAGAAAAAATTGATATGATGGATGAATCTGATATAATACGTAAGTTAAATAAAAATGTAAAAAAGGAAGAATCTAATGAATTTGAAGATTTATTAGAAATAGGAGGATAATAATATGAATATACAAATGCTTATGCAACAGGCAAATAAAATGAAAAAAGATATGGAAAAAGCTCAAGAAGAAGTATCAAAAATGACATTTACTGCAAAGCAACCACTTGTTGAGGTTACAGTAAATGGCGATAAAAAAGTCCTTGATGTTAAAATAAGTGATAACATATCACAAGATGATATTGAAGTATTACAAGATATGATTTTACTTGCTATGAATGATGCATTAAAACAAGCATCAGATACAATGGAACAAAAATTAGGTAAATTCAGTTCAGGTATACCAGGTTTATTCTAATGAAATATCCAAAGACATTACAAGAATTAATTGAATGCTACAAGATGTTACCTGGAATAGGTGAAAAAAATGCTGAGAGATTGGCATTTGCAACATTAAAATTCGATGAAGAACAGATAGAATGTTTTTCAAGTTCCATAAAAGAAGTAAAACAGAAGATAAGAAAGTGTAATATATGTAATAATTTAACAGAAGATGATATTTGTGAAATATGCAAAGATAATAGCAGAAATTCAGAAGTATTGTGTGTTGTTGAAAACACAAAAAATTTAATTTTATTTGAAAAAGCAAGCATATTTGATGGAAGATATCATGTTTTAGAGGGATTAATTTCACCAATGGAAGGTATAAATCCTGAAGATATAAAAATAAATCAATTAATAAAAAGAATAAAAGAAGAAAAAATAAAGGAAGTAATACTTGCATTAACACCTAGCATCGAAGGTGAGACAACAAGTGCATACATATTAAAATTACTTGAAGGGACAAATGTAGCTGTTACTAAAATAGCTGCAGGTATACCTGTAGGTGCAGATATGGAGTATTTAGATCCACTTACAATTGCAAGGGCAATGGAAGGAAGAAATAAATTATCATAAATAAATAAACCACTTCATACTATGTATTAGAGGTGGACAAGTATGATAAATAAAATATTAAAGCTAATTAAAAAAATTATACTAAGTATTATAATATTATATGGATACAATATAGTTACTCAATCTTTTAATTTGAACATACCAATAAATATAATAACAGTTTTAATAATTACTATATTTGATGGGTGTGGTTTTCTAGGTTTAGTGGCTTTTTATCTTGTAAATTATAGATAAGAGGTGATAGATATGCTTGATAAATATGAAAATGACCAACAGGTAATAATTAAATTATTAAAAGAAAGTTTAAATAATAACAAATTAGTACAAGCATATTTATTTTCTTGTGATGATTTACAATACGCCTATGAATTCGCTAAAGATTTTATAAAAGAAATTATAGGCAAATCCAATCAAAATAAAGAAGTATTGGAGAATATATTTAGCAGGATAGATAATGATGAATATACAGAACTAAAGGTAATATCACCTGATGGAAATTATATAAAAAAAGAACAGTTAATAGATCTTCAAATTAGTGTTAAAAATAAACCTGTTGAAGCAAATAAAATATTCTACATAATCAAAAGTTGTGATAAATTAAATTCCTCTTCCGCTAATTCAATTTTAAAATTTTTGGAGGAACCTTATGATGATGTTATAGCAATCCTAATAACTGATAATTTGAATATGGTAATTCCAACAATAAAATCAAGATGTCAGATATTGAGTTTTAAGAATATAAAAAATAATTATGACTCATTTGAAAAATTGAAAAAATATCTAGATATATCCGAGGAATTAAATGATGAGGAATTAAGTAAACTAATAGAAAATTCAATAAATTTTCTTGAAGAAATTGAAAGAAAAAAAATAAATGCCCTAATTTATGAAAAATCATTGTTATGGGATAATTTTAAAATAACAGGTGATATTTTAGTATTTTTAAATATTTTAATATACTGTTATACAGATGCATTAAATATTAAAATATCTAGAAATTTAAATTATATGTATGACTATACAGATAAAATTGAACAAATAAAAAATAATAATACAGAGGATCAATTAATAAGAAAAATAAATATAATTGAGGAAATAAAAAAACAATTATTATTAAATGTGAATTCTAAATTACTTTTTGATAAATTAATAATTGAATTAAGTGAGGTGTAGTATGGATAAAACACTAGTTAATGTAGTTGGAGTAGTATTTAAAAAATATGGTAAGAAATATTATTTTGATTGCCACGATTTAAAACTTAAAAAGAATATTACTGTAATAGTAGAAACCGAAAGAGGACTTCAATTTGGTACAGTAATCACAGATATAATTCAAATTGAAAAAAGCAAAATACATTTTTCACTAAAGAGTGTAATAAGAATATCAACAAAGAAAGACTATACTATTCATCTAAATAATATCAAAGATGAAAAAATAGCATTTAAGAAATGTAATGAGTTAATTGATAAATTTAAACTAGACATGAAACTTGTTGATGTTAGTTATAATTTTGAGAGAACTCAATTGTTTTTTACGTTTATGTCAAATGAGAGGGTAGATTTTAGAGATTTAGCTAAGGAATTGGCTAAATTATATAAGACAAGAATAGAACTAAGACAAATTGGGCCAAGAGATAAAGCTAAAGAAGTAGGTGGACTAGGACCATGTGGAAGACCACTTTGTTGTTCATCATACCTATATACATTTGATAATATAACGATAAATATGGCTAAAAATCAAAATATAGCATTAAACCCAAGTAAGATAAATGGTTCTTGTAATAGACTTCTTTGCTGTTTATCATACGAAGATGAATCATACTCAAAGTTAAAGAAGGATTTACCTTCAATCGGACAAATAATAACAAAAAACGACAAAAAAGGAAAAGTAATATCTGTAGATGTATTTAAAAAGTCATATAAAATTGAAACCGAAGATAAAGAAATAATGGAAATATTTGAATCATGGAAGTAGAAAATAATTTACTAAATTATAAAAAATTAAAGATAATACAAAATACAGATTGGTTTGCCTTCTCACTAGACTCAGTGCTGCTTGCTAACTTTGTTAAGATAAATAAAAACACTAAAAACATTTTGGATTTGTGCACTGGAAATGCACCAGTACCACTAATACTTAGTACTAAGACAAATTCTAAAATAGTAGGAGTAGAATTACAAAAAGAAATATATGATATGGCTAAAAAATCAATAACTATAAATAAATTAGATGGTAAAATTGAACTTCTCAATATGGATATAAAAGATGTGACTAATATATATGATACTGATACTTTTGATTTAATAACTTGTAATCCACCATATTTCAAGATAAATGATAAATCTAAATTAAATGATAGTGATATAAAAACAGTTGCAAGACACGAAGTTCATATGAATTTATCTGATGTTTTTAAAATATCAAAGAAGTTACTTAAAAATAATGGCTCTATTGCGATGGTTCATAGGCCTGAAAGATTAATTGAAATAATCGAAGAAATGAAAAAAAATAATATTGAACCAAAAAGATTACAATTTATATATCCTAAATTAAATAGCGAATGTAATACTATATTGATTGAAGGAACTAAAAATGGTAATCCAGGGCTTAAGATATTATCACCACTTTATGTGCATGATGATAATGGCAATTATTTAGAAAAAATAAAAAAAATGTTTGAATAATTTTATTGTATTTCTTTTTATTTTATGCTAAATTTATAATAGAGAGGATGATATGTTGATATGAAAAATTTCTTTAAAAAAATTGAAGTTGTTGCAATAATTACTTTTATAATTACATTATTAACAGGTTGTGGAAATTTAAATTCAATTGTTGGTACATTTGAAGCATTAGATAATGGGAAGGTAAGAAATGATATATATTATACTTTTAATAAAGATAATACAGGTGGATATACTTTCTATGGTCAAACTAAGAACTTTATTTACGAAGATAGAGGAAATAAAGTAATTATAAGTTACGAGGGTGCTACTTCACCAAATGAATTTGATTATTCAATAAAAGATAATATTTTAACAATAAAGGATAGTTTTGGTAGTGATGTACAGTATAAAAGAAAATAGACATTTAAATATGTCTTTTTTTATGCTATAATTAAACCGGTGATAACTATGAGTCAAAAAAGTTATGATAATAAACCTACTTTATATTTAATTCCAACTCCTATAGGTAATATGGAAGACATAACAATTAGAAGTATAAATAAATTAAAGGAAGTAGATGTAGTGTTTTCTGAAGATACAAGAGAAACATTAAAACTATTAAATTATTTAGGTATAAGTAAAAAATTAATATCATGTCATAAATTTAATGAAGATAAAGCATATTTAAAAGTAATAGAATATTTAAATAACGGATTAAATGTAGGACTTGTGACGGATAGAGGGACACCTATTATTAGTGATCCTGGTTATGTATCCGCATACAATGTTATAAAAGAAGGGTATAATGTAGTAGGTCTTCCAGGACCAACTGCTTTTGTTCCAGCATTAATTACATCTGCAATTAATCCAAATAAGTTTTTGTTTTTTGGATTTTTGGATAGTAAAAAATCACAAAAGAAAAAACAACTTCAGGAATTAAAAAATTTAAAATATACTATTATATTTTATGAATCACCATTTAGGATAAAAGAAACAATCGAATTAATTAATGACATAATGGGTGAGCGAAAAATCAGTATATCAAGAGAAATAAGTAAAAAATATGAAGAAATCTATAGAGGAACACCAAAAAGCGTTTTACAAGAATTGCCTGATCCAAAAGGCGAATTTGTAATAGTAGTTGAAGGAAATAACTCAGAAGAAAATTATGATGATATAGATGTGATTTCACATGTAAAAATGTTAATTGAGGATGGAATTAGTGAAAAAGAAGCAATTAAAACAGTTGCTAAACTTCACAAACTTTCTAAAAACGATGTATATATGATGGTAAAGGGAGTGAGAATATGAAATTAATTGTTGGTTTAGGTAATCCAGGTAATGAATATAAAAATACTAGACATAATGTAGGATTTGATGTTGTTGATGCTTATTTATCTAGTCATAATTTAAGCGCAGATAAATTCAAATTTGATGGGAAATATATTGACGTTACATTAAATGGAGAAAAGGTAATATTTTTAAAACCACAAAAATATATGAACCTATCAGGTGAAGTGGTAAAAAAATATATAGATTATTTTAAAATAGATATAAGTGATATATTAATTATTCATGATGATTTGGATCAAGAATTGGGAAAATTGAAATTAAAAGAGAATTCCTCATCGGGTGGTCATAATGGAATAAAGAATATAGAAAAAAATGTAGGTACAAAAAATTATAAGAGATTAAAAATAGGAATATCTAATAATAAAAATTTAGATACAAAGGATTATGTTTTGGGTCAATTTACAAAGGATGAAAGAAAAATATTGGATGAGAAAATTGATATATGCCAAAATATAATAGATGACTATTTAAAATTATCATTTGATAGGCTTATGGGAAAATATAATTAGGAGACATTTATGAATATCTTAGATAAACTGCTTAAAATAAATGAATATAATAATGTTTCAATCAGTGGGTTAACTAATCAGTTAATCGCTTTTTGCGTTGATAAATTATATAATGATACAAAAAAAGATATCCTTATAGTAACTAATTCTTTGTATGAGGCTAATAGATATTATTCTTCTCTTTCAAAAATAAATAACAACTGTTATTTATTTGGTATGGATGATTTTTTGACAAGTGAAGCACTTGCATCTTCTCCTGAATTAAAATCTATTAGAATAAATACATTAAATGAAATATCAAAGAGTAACGAATCAAATATAATTATTACTAATTTAATGGGATATTTAAGATATTTACCAACTAAAAAATTATGGAAAAATAGCGTAATAAAATTAAAAAAGAATCAAGATATATCAAAAGATGATTTATATAAAAAATTAATATCAATTGGTTACGAACCAAGTTCAATAATAAGTAAAACAGGTGAAATAGCAACTAGAGGTTATATAATAGATTTATTTCCAATTAACCGTGAAAATCCTATAAGAATAGAATTTTGGGGAGATACAATAGATGAAATTAGAGAATTTAACATAGATACTCAAATTTCAACAAAGACAATAGATGACATAGTAATAAATCCTTATTCTGAGTTTATTAATGAAAAAGAAATAGAACTAGAAGATAATTCTCAAAAATATCTACCTTTTGCTGTTGAAAAAATATCATCTATTATAGATTATTTAGATAATCCTATAGTTATATATAAAGATTATAATCAATTAACTAATTCTTATCTTAATTTAAGAAACGAAATAACAGACTATGACAGTGAAAAAGAAAATGAATTAAAAACTGAATATATGCATGATTTCTATGATTTACAAAGAAATAATAATAATATCTATCTATTAACAATAGATAATATTTTAAATAAAATAAAAGTAAATAAATCTTATATTTTTTCTTCAAAAATATTAGACAAGTTTAATTCAAATTATAATTATTTAAATGAATATTTAGAAAAATGCTTATATAACAATAAAAACGTAATAATTACATTATCGGATAAAAATAAGATAAAGAATATTGAAAAATATATATCACTTTCATATGTATTAACAGATTTTAATAATTTATATTCAGATAAAATCAATATAATAAATTATGATATTGATGAAGGTTTTGAAATAGATGACTATGTTGTACTATGTGAAAATGAATTATTTAAAGATAGAAAAACAGATATTAATTATAAAAATAAATTTAAATATGGTACTAAAATAACAGATATTAATAATTTAAATGTAGGGGATTATGTAGTACATTTGAGTCATGGTATTGGAATATATTCTGGACTTAAAACATTAAATAAAAATGGTAATAAAAAAGATTATTTAGAGATAAAATACAAAGATAATGATAAATTGTATATTCCTGTGGAAAAGATAGATTTGATTAATAAATATTCTTCTAATGAAGGATTTGTTCCTAGAATAAATAAATTAGGTTCACCAGAATGGGAAAAAACTAAATTAAGAATTAAAAATAAAGTAAGAGATATTGCAGATAAACTTTTAAAAGTACAAGCAGAAAGAAAATTACAGAAAGGATTTGCATTTAAAAGAAATATCGAAGATGAAAATGAATTTGCATCTGAATTTAAATATAATCCAACTGTAGATCAATTTATTGCAATAGACAAAATAAATAAAGCAATGGAGAGCATAAATCCAATGGACATGCTGCTTTGCGGCGATGTTGGATATGGAAAAACAGAAGTTGCTTTTAGGGCAATATTCAAAGCAGTTAATTCAGGAAAGCAAGTTGCATATCTTTGTCCAACAACAATTTTATCATCGCAACAATATAAATCAGCAGTAGAAAGATTTTCTAATTTTGGTGTAACTATTGCTTTATTAAATAGATTTACAACTGCAAAAGAATTAAATCAAATAAGAGAAAATTTATTAAATGGTAAGATTGATATTATAATTGGAACACATAAATTACTCAATGATTCAATAAAATTTAAGGACTTAGGTTTACTTGTAATAGATGAAGAGCAAAGATTTGGAGTAACTCATAAAGAAAAAATAAAAGAATATAAATCTACAATAGATGTATTAACATTATCTGCAACACCAATACCAAGGACTCTTCAAATGTCTTTAGTAGGTGTTAGAGGACTTGCATTAATAGAAACACCACCTGCAGAAAGATATCCTGTTCAAACATATGTAATTGAAGAAAGTAATGCAATTATAAGAGAAGCTATTTATAAAGAAATGTCTAGGGGTGGACAAATATTTATATTATTTAATAGTGTTGAACATATTGAAGAAAAAATGTTCAATATACAAAAAATAGTACCAGAAGCTAAAATAAAAATAGCTCATGGAAGAATGAGTAAAGAAGAAATAGAAGATACTATGATTAGCTTTATTAATAATGAATTTGATATATTATTATGTACTACAATAATAGAAACAGGTATAGATATACCAAATGTTAATACACTAATTATATATGATGCAGATAAATTTGGTCTTTCTCAGTTATATCAAATAAGAGGAAGAGTTGGAAGAAGTAATAAAATCGCATATGCATATTTAATGTATGGACATAACAAACAATTAAATGAAAATGCACAAAAAAGATTAAATGCAATAAAAGAATTTACGAAATTAGGAAGTGGATTTCAAATTGCAATGCGAGATTTATCTATCAGAGGAGCTGGAGATATTTTAGGTAGTGAGCAATCAGGATTTATTGATTCAGTAGGTTATGAATTATATATTAAAATATTAAATGATGAAGTAGATAGATTAAAAGGTAAAGAAATAAAAGAAGAAGAAAAAGATGATATACCTGTTATTGATGTAGAAGATCACATAAAAGATGAATATGTATCCGATGAATCTTTAAAAATTGAAATACATAAGAAGATAAGTGAAATAGATAGTTATGATAAACTTAATAAAGTTAAGGAAGAAATAGAAGATAGATTTGGTAAAATTGATGATAATTTACAGGTATATATGTATACAAAACTATTTGAAAATAGAGTTAATTCTATAGGTTTAAATGATATCAAACAGACTAATTTATATGTTGAAATCAATATGAATAAAGAATTTATTGATAAATTAAATGTAGATGAATTATTTATGAATGTAAGTTTACTGTCTGCTAACTTTAAATTTGAATTTAATAATAACTTATTAAAAATAAAATTACTATTACATGGTTTAGATAAACATTTCATATATTATCTTAATGAATTTTTAGATGAAATATATAAATTAAAGGTATAAATATAATAAGTTTTCCACAATATAATTGTAGGAGGTACTTATGAAATCAACTGGAATTATACGAAGAATAGATGATTTAGGAAGAATAGTAATACCAAAAGAAATAAGAAAAAATTTAAAGATAAAAGAAAATGAAACATTAGAAATATTTATAGAAAATGAAAACATAATATTAAAAAAATTTTCTTCTTTAAATGATATGGACAAAATACTTAAAAATTATCTTAATGTACTAGAAGATATAACGTACAATAATGTTTTAATAACAAATACAGATAAAGTTATATGTGTAGGTGGTCATAAGAATTTCAAATATTTAGATGGAGATATTGGTTTGGATATATATAAAGTTATACGCGACAAGGAAAAAATAAAATCAACTGGTGTTATAGAAATTGTAAAAGGTGCAAAGCTAAATGGTAATTATTATGTACATCCAATTTTGAATAATGGAGATGTTATTGGAACAATCATAATTTATGGTAATAATGAAATAAATGATGATGCTATTATAAGTACTAAAGTAATATCAAAATTAATAGTTAATTATATAAACTAATACTAGAAAAAGATTCTAACTTGTATTATAATGTAGTTAGAGTTTTTTATTTGAGGAGGATTTATGAGACGTTTTGAGAAGATAAGTATAAATGAATATGAAAAAGTATTAAAGGAAAAATGTGATTATGAAGATATAAAATTACCAGTTAGATCTACAAAAAATTCTGCTGGATATGATTTTATAAGTCCGTTTTCATTTACCCTTAATCCTGGCGAGACTATTAAAGTACCATCAGGTATAAAAGTTACAATGAATGCAGATGAATTTTTAGCAATTCTTGTAAGAAGTAGTATGGGTTTCAAATATAATGTAAGACTTTGTAATCAAGTAGGTATAATTGATTCAGATTATTATAATAATCCAGATAATGAAGGACACATGTTTATCGCACTTAAAAATGAAGGCGAAAAGGTATTTGAAGTACAAAAGGGTGATAAATATGCACAAGGTATATTTCAAAAATATTTATTAACAGATGATGATATAGCAACAGGTGATAGAACTGGCGGATTTGGTTCAACAAATAAATAAGAAGGTGAAATAAATGAAGGGAACATTTTATATAACAACACCAATATATTATCCAAGTGGTAAATTTCATATTGGTACAGCATATTGCGAAGTATTAACAGAAGCAATAAAAAAATATAAACAATCTAGGGGATATGATTGCTTTATGCTTACTGGTCTAGATGAGCATGGTCAAAAAATTCAGACAGTTGCAGAAAATAATAATCTAACTCCACAGGAACACGTGGATAAGATGGCAGAAGCAGCCTTAAAATTGTGGAAACAAATGGATATAAAGTATGATAAATTTATAAGAACTACAGATGACTATCATATGAGTGCTGTTTCAAAAATAGTCGAGAGATTTTTAAGTCAAGGTGATATATACAAAGGAAAATATGAGGGTTGGTATTGTATGAGTGATGAAAATTACTTTACTGAAAGCCAATTAGTAGATGGAAAATGTCCTGATTGTGGTAGAGAAGTTAAAAAGATGAGTGAAGATGCTTATTTCTTTAATATGAAAAAATACGAAAATTGGCTTATAGACTTTTATAAGGAACATCCAGATTTTCTAGTGCCTGAATCTAGAAAAAACGAAATATTTAAGAATTTTATTGAACCTGGGTTAGAAGATTTATGCATAAGTAGAAATACATTTGATTGGGGAATAAAAATGCCAAATGATCCAAGTCATGTACTATATGTATGGCTTGATGCACTTACAAATTATATAACTGCACTTGGTTATATGAGTGAAGATGATACATTATTTAAAAAATATTGGCCAGCAGATCTTCATGTAGTAGGTAAAGAAATAATTAGATTTCATGGAATATATTGGCCAATATTCTTACACGCTTTAGGACTTGAATTACCTAAAAAGATATTTGCTCATAGCTGGATTGTTATGAAAGATGGCAAGATGAGCAAATCTGTAGGTAATGTTATATATCCAGAACCACTTATTGAAAGATATGGACTAGATGCTACAAAATATTATTTACTTAGAATGATGAGTTTCGAAAAGGATTCAGTATTTACTCCAGAAGATTTTGTAGAAAAATATAATTATGATTTAGCCAACGATTTAGGTAATCTACTTAATAGGACAATAGGTATGATGAATAAGTATGTTGGAGGAGTAATACCTACTAATATAGTTGTAAAAACAGATTTTGATGATGAACTAAATGATTTCATAGATAAACAAATAAAAGAGGTAGAAAATAGTATGGATACGTATCATGTAAGTAATGCACTTTCAGGAATATGGTCTATAATTTCTAGAGTAAATAAATATATAGATGAAACAATGCCATGGACTCTTTCGAAATCTGATGACGAAAATGACAAATTAAAATTAGATTCAGTAATGTTTAATTTAGCTGAATCACTTCGCAAAATTTCAATTATTCTTTATCCATTTATGGAAAGTACAGCTAAAGAAATATTAAATCAATTAAATATTGATAATAATGATATGTCATGGGATACAATTACTACCCATAAAATAGTCGAAAATACTAGTGTAATAGAGCAAGGAAAACCAATATTTGCTCGACTAGATCAAGAAACTGAAATAGATTATATAAAAGGATTAATGAAATAAATAGGTAGAGATGTTAGATAATTAACATTTTAATAATATTAATTAAAAGATTATACTAAATATGGTATAATCTTTTTAAGTGGTGATTATTATGCTTATAGATACACATTGTCATATATATCCTTCTGAAATACAAAATGCAGAAGAAATAATAAAAGAATGCGAAAAAAATAATATATGTGTGATTTTAAATGGAATAGATCCAAAAAGTAATAAAGAAATATTAGAATTATCACATAAATACAAAAATGTATATGCTGCACTAGGATACGATCATTCTGTTGTTGATAAAATAACAGGTGATGATATTAAATTACTTGATGAACAATTAAATAATGAAAAAGTAGTCGCAGTAGGTGAAATTGGACTTGATTACTATTGGATAAAAGATAATAAAGAAAGACAAAAAGAATTATTTGAAAAAATGTTAAATTTAGCTGAAAAACATAGTCTACCTGTAATAGTTCACGCAAGAGAAGCCATTCAAGATACATATGAAATATTGAAAAGACATGATGTAATAGGTTCGATGCATTGTTATCAAGGAAGTATGGAAATGGCAAAAGAATTCATAAAATTAGGATTTTATATAGGCATTGATGGACCAATAACATATTCAAATAACAGGAAACAAAAAGAAATGATTAAAGAAATAGATATTGATTATATTTTAGTAGAAACTGATTCACCATACCTAACACCAGAACCAAAAAGAGGTGAAAAAAATACTTCACTTAACCTAATATATATAATTAAAAAGATTTCAGAAGAGTTAAATATATCAGAAGAAGAAATGATAAGTATTACTACTAATAATGCAAGGAGATTATATGAAAGAATTAATTAATAAATATGATTTTAAGTTTAAAAAGAAATTTGGTCAAAATTTTTTGAAGGATAATAACATCCTAAATAATATTGTTTCTAAGAGTGAAGTTGATAAAGACACTTTAGTTATAGAAATAGGTGTAGGTGCGGCATCTCTTACAACACTTTTAGGTGTTCAAGCTAAAAATGTACTTGCATATGAAATAGATGAAGAGTTAAAACCAATAATAACTGAAGCGATAAGCAATCAAAATAATATTGAAGTTAAGTATATTGATTTCTTAAAATCAAATGTATTAGAAGATATTAAAAAATATGATTATAAAAAATTATATGTAGTTGCCAATTTACCATATTATATAACAACACCAATAATAGAAAAAATAATAGGCGATAAGATTCCTGTGGATAAAATAGTAATTATGGTTCAAAAGGAAGTTGGAGATAGATTTAATGCAAAAGTAGGATCGAAAGAATACAACTCACTAACTATATTTTTAAATTATTATTTTGAAATAAGTAAACTTATGAATGTATCAAGAAATTCATTTGTACCTGCGCCTAATGTTGACAGTGTTGTTATTCAAATGGAAAAAAGGAAAAATAAATATAGTGTTGATAATGAAGAATTGTTTTTTAATTTAATTAGAGATTCATTTAGATATAAAAGGAAAAATTTAAAAAATAACTTAAAGGGATATGATTTGGAAAAAATAAAGGAAGTACTAAATCAATACAATTTAGATTTGAATGTAAGAGCTGAAGAACTTACAATAGATATGTTTATAAAAATGAGTAATATACTAAATTAGTAAACTCATTTTTTTATTTGCATAAAATATAGTGGTGATAACATGATAAAAGTTGGCGATGTAGTATCAAGAAATAAATATAACAATGATACTCTTTTTAAAGTAGTGAAGATAGATAAAGATATTTATTATTTATGTGGGCTTGAAATAAGGTTATGCGCAGATAGTACTTTATCTGATTTGAAAAAAGAAGATAATGTTATATTAAATGATACCGATGACGAGAGAATACTAAAAATATTAAATGCAAACTTAGATGAACATAGAGATGAGTATTTTTATATATATGGAAGAATACTTCAATTAGATAGTGATAATACTTATCTTCAAAGGTGTTTAAAATTTTATAAAAACGCTGGATTAAAAGCGTATGGTGTTAATGAAAAAGAAGAAAATCTATATAAGAATATGACAAAATATTTAGAAGATATTAAACCTGATATACTCATAATAACGGGACATGATGCATATTATAAGATGAAAGGCTCGGATGAAAAAACATACAAAAATAGTAACAATTTTGCAAAAGCTATACGAGAAGCAAGAAAATATGAAAAATCATATGATAAACTCAAGATAATTGCTGGGGCGTGTCAATCAAATTATGAAGAACTAATAAATGCAGGAGCAAATTTTGCATCTAGTCCTAAAAGAATTAATATACATGCACTTGATCCAGCAATAGTGGCGGTTTCAATATCCAAAACAGAGAATAACAAAGAACTTAATATAATAGATATACTAAATAAAACTAAATGCGGAAAAGAAGGAATAGGAGGAATAAAAACCTATGGAAGTATGTATGTTGGTTATCCAAGATAGGTGATTAATGTATAAGGTTATTAGAGATAAATTAAATAAACTAAAAGATAGAGAATTAATAGCTATAATTGATGAAGGAAGAAGTAGAAAAAGAAAGGAAAAATGTAGAATAAAAAACATATATGGAAGAATATTTACAATTGAGATAGATGATAAGGTTTTATCATTTAGTTATTCAGATTTAATATGTGAGACAATTATATTAAAATTAGTATGATTGTTTTATTTTTTGTGTTATAATTTAAATAGGTGAAGAATATGAAAAAAGGATTTACATTAGTAGAATTACTAGCAGTACTTGCTATAATTGCAATATTATCTATATTAGCATTTAATGGAATATTAAGTAAAAGTAATGAATTAAAAGACTTATCAAATGAAAAATATGCAGAGCTTATAAAGGTATCAGCGAAGATGTATATAAATTCAGACAGTAAAAAACAACAGTTATTAAAATCTGGTGAGACTATAATAGTATCATATAAGGATTTACAAGACTCAGGATATTTAACTAAAGAATTAAAAAATCTAAATAATAAAAATGTAAATACAACAAGTAAATGTATAAGAATTACATATAGCAATTATTCTTATAATTACGAAATAGCAAATTGTAATTAAATTCTTGCTAAAAATATAAATATATAATATAATATATATATAACTATACGAGAAGGAGATGATATTGTGATGAAAGTTACATCCGTAAAAGTTAAGAAAATTGAAAAAGAAAATTCCAGAATGAAAGGGATAGCATCTATTTTGCTAGACGATATGATAGCAATCCACGATATAAGAATAATATCTGGTGATAATGGGTTATTTGTAGCTATGCCTAGTAGAAAAACAGCAACAGGAGATTATAGAGATATAGTTCATCCAATTTCACAAGAATCAAGAGATGTAATTGAAGGTGCAATAATAGAAGAATACAATAAAGAAGAAACAGAATAAACTCTAAAAGAGTTTATTTTTTTGTTCTAAATTTTGAATATATGCATATTATCTAATTGAGGAGGATAATATGGAAATTATGAAAGAAGTAAGTACTAACTTAAATCATTCCTTTTCAGTTTCAGAGAGGAAAAACATAATAATTTCAGGAGTAGTAAAAATAGAAAGTTTTGATAATGAAGAATTTTTGCTAGAGACAGTACAAGGGTATATGAATATAAAGGGAGAAAATTTAGAGGTAGTTAAGCTAGATACATATCAAGGCAATGTAACTATAAAAGGTAGAATTAACTTAGTATCATATATAGATGAGAATACAAAAAAAGAATCCTCTATGTTTACTAAATTATTTAAATGATATTAATAATTCAAATAAAATCTTTATTTTTTTCATTTATATATGGAATATTTTTTGCTCTGACTTATAGAATAAACAAAAAATATTTATTATCCAAAAATTTATATTTCAAATTAATATTAAATTTTTTATTTGTTTTAGACCATATTCTTATATATTTTATTTTAATAAAATTAATAAACAAAGGTATTTTACACGTATATTTTTTTCTTTTATTTATACTTGGAATAATATTTTATGTGTATATATTTGACAGACAGCTACTAAATAAAATTGACTAAAAATATGTATGATGATATACTCAAATTATAAGGTGAAAATATGAACAAAGGTAAGATAAAAAGGAAGATAACAATTTTTGCTGCAGTATTCTTAGTATTGGGGATAGTTTTGCTTAAAAGTATAGTTGAAACAGGTATAAAAATATATGACAAAGAAAAAGAAAAAGAAGTATTTTCAAATATGCTTAAAGAATTAAAGGAAAAAGAAGAAGAATTAAATGAAACGGTTACTAAACTTCAAAATCCAGATTATGTAGCGAGATATGCTAGGGAAAAATATTTATATTCAAAAGATGGTGAAATAATAATAAGAATACCGGAATAGTATTCTTTTTTCTTTTAAAAAAGTAAAAAATATGATATTATACCTACGTGAGGAGTTTTATATATGGATACAAACCAAATAAATTCGTTAGTATTTGCTTATTTAGGCGATAGTGTATATGAATTACTAATTAGAAATCATTTTGTAAATAAAGGTATTAATAAGGTTAATAATCTTCAAAAGGTAGTTACGAATTACGTATCTGCCGTATCGCAAAGTAAACATATTAATTATCTACTTGAAAATAATTATTTAACTGATGAAGAAATTGATATAGTAAAAAAAGGTAGAAATTCAAAAGTATATTCACATCCAAAAAATACAGATATTTTAACATATAAATGGGCGACATCTTTGGAATGTTTATTTGGTTATTTATATCTAAAACAAAAACTTGATAGAATAGAAGAATTAATAAATATAATATTGGGAGATAATTTATGATAGTATTTGGAAAAAATGTAGCTACGGAAGTAATTAATAGTAATGTAAAGATAAATAAGGTAATGTTACTTAAGAATTTTAGTGATAAGTATATTTTAGATTATATAGAAAGTAACAATATTAAAATGGAATATATTGATAAAAATATAATGGATCAAAAATATAAAGGAAATCATCAAGGTATTGTTCTTGACATAGAAGATTATAAATATTATAAATTAGAAGATTGCTATGACAGCAATTTTGTGGTTATTTTGGATCACCTTGAAGACCCACATAATTTTGGCGCTATTATAAGAACATGTGAAGCAGCATCAGTTGAATATATAATAATTCCAAAAAATAGAAGTGTAGAAATTAATTCAACTGTTATGAAAGTGTCGGCAGGTGCTCTTAATAACATGAAGATAATTGAAACTAATAATTTATCTACAGCAATAGAAAAATTAAAAGAAAATGGTTATTGGGTATATGCAACTGATATGGATGGAGAAAATTATACAAGTGTAGAGTACGATAATAAGACAGCACTTGTAATAGGCGCAGAAGGAAGCGGTATAAGCAGACTAGTAAGAGAAAAATCAGATTTTATAATAAGTATTCCTATGACAGGTAAAATTAATAGTTTAAATGCGTCTGTAGCAGCCGCAATAGTAATATATGAAGTAGTAAGACAAAGAAAGTAGGTGTAATGTGTATAATAATGAAAATGATTATGAACTATTATATTTAATAGAAGAAGAAAATGAAGAAGCAAAAGAAATCTTTTTTGAAAAATACAAGCCTATAGTTGAAATGAAGGCTAATAAGTTTTACTCTACTTACAATAATAATGGTTATGAATTAAATGATCTAATTCAGGAAGGGATGCTTGCACTTAACAAAGCAATAAAAGATTATAAGGATGAAAAAGATGTTAAATTCAATACATTTGCAAATGTATGCATAGAAAGACAAATGCTATCATTTATTAGATCGGTTAATAGACAAAAACATCAATTACTAAATAATTCAATATCTATAGACGCACAAAATAGTAATGGCATGTCACTATATGATATGTTAAATGATAATGAAGCAAACAATCCTGAGAAATCTTTTGTATCCATAGAAGAACAAAAAGATTTAAAAAATAAAATGAAAGAGTATTTGACTGAAAGAGAAAGTGAAGTATTTGATTTAAGATTTGAGGGATTTTCATATCAAGAGATAGCAAGTCTTCTAAATATAAGTGTTAAATCAGTAGATGGAACTATATCTAGAATAAAACAAAAATTAGCAAAAATAAAAAAAGATATTGACTAAAATACTTGTTTATGCTATATTACATTTAAAGCAACACGCAAGTGTTTTTTATTTTGGAATAAAGGAAGGTATTTATGAGCAAAATTAAGAAATT
Organism: uncultured Eubacteriales bacterium; assembly: GCA_900320735.1. Lineage (GTDB taxonomy): Bacteria > Bacillota_I > Bacilli_A > RF39 > UBA660 > CAG-433. Next base: position 9,338 of record ONTJ01000032.1, on the reverse strand, counting down.
CATATCTGATATGAAAAAAGAATTAGATAGAATAAGATGGTGTAAAGGCAAAGAACTTGTTAAGAATGCAGTTGTCACTATAGTATTTATAATATTTTTTGCATTATTTTTTACATTGATCGAATATGTTGTATCAATGATCATGAAAATAGATTTTAAAAGTTTAATAGAAAGAATAGCAGATTTATTCTAATCGGAGGCAATTATGGAAGAGAAACAATGGTATGTAGTTAATACTTATTCAGGACATGAAACTAAAGTAAAAGAAAAACTTGAAATGAGAATACAATCAATGGGAATGGAAAATTATATTTTCAGAGTAATTGTTCCTGAAACAAAAGAAGTAGAAATTAAAGATGGTAAACAAAAAGAAAAAATTAAAAAAATGTTCCCAGGTTATGTACTAGTTGAGATGATAATGACAGATGAAGCTTGGTTTGTTGTTAGAAATACTCCAGGAGTTACTGGATTCTTAGGATCATCTGGTAAAGGTGCAAAACCATTTCCTTTATTTCCACATGAAATAGAAAAAATATTAAATACAATGGGTATGAGTACAAAAGAGGTAATTGTTGACTTAAAAGAAGGAGACAGGGTAAAAATTACTGATGGTCCATTTAAGTTAATGGTAGGAAAAGTACTTGAAATAAATACTGAAAATAATAAAGCTATTGTAAGTATAGATTTATTTGGACAAGAGACTTCAGTAGAAGTAGATTTAACACAAATAGAACATGATAATTAATATCTTGATTTTTATAATCAAAAGTGTTATTATAAATAAGCGCTATGTATTTTATTATATATAGATGAAGTTGGGAGGCAAATGTCCGTTTGACCACTCACGAAAAAAAATAATAGGAGGTGTTTTTCGTGGCAAAAGAAATCGTTAATAAAATCAAACTACAAATTCCAGCAGGAAGAGCAACAGCTGCTCCACCAGTAGGTACAGCTTTAGGACCAGCAGGTATAGCTTTACCAGACTTTGTTAATAGATTTAATGAAGCAACAAAGGATAAAATGGGAGATATATTACCTGTTGAAGTTTATGTATACGATGATAGATCATTTGATTTTAAAGTTAAGACTCCACCAGCTGCATTCTTAATAAAGAAAGCTGCAGGAGTAAAGAAAGCATCCGCTACAGGATCTAAACAAATCGCAGGATCTATTACAAAAGCTCAATTGCGTGAAATAGCAGAAACAAAATTACAAGATTTAAATGCATATGACGTTGAAGCTGCAATGAAAACAATTGAAGGTACTGCACGTAACATGGGTATCGAAATTAAAGAGTAGGATATTATCATATAGTTAGACTATGTGGGAGGTTATGTCCGCTAAAACCACAAAGGAGGAATTTAAATTGGCTAAAAAAGGTAAAAAATATATAGAAGTTTCAAACCAAATTGAAAAAAATAAACTTTATACAAAAGAAGAAGCAGTAGAACTAGTTAAAAAAGTTAGTACATCTAAATTTGATGGTTCAGTAGAAGTAGCTATTAAATTAAATTTAGATACAAGAAAGTCTGACCAACAATTAAGAGGTGCAATTGTACTTCCTAATGGGACAGGTAAAACTAAAAGAGTATTAGTATTATCAAAAACAGATCAAGCAAATATTGCTAGAGAAGCAGGTGCTGATTTTGTTGGAGATGTAGATTTAGTAGAAAAAATTGAAAAAGAAAATTGGCTTGATTTTGATGTTATAATCGCAACTCCAGAAATGATGCCTCTTTTAGGTAAATTAGGTAAGGTATTAGGACCAAGAGGGTTAATGCCAAACCCTAAAACAGGAACAGTTACTACTGATGTAAAAAAAGCAATCGATGATATTAAAAAAGGTAGAATAGAATATAGAACAGATTCATTTGGTAATGTACATTCTATAATTGGTAAAGTATCATTTGATTCAAACAAATTATTAGAAAACTTAGATGCGTTTGTAAGTGTAATAATTAAATCAAAACCATCTACAGTTAAAGGTCAATATTTAAAAAATATTTCAATCGCACCTACAATGGGTCCTGGAATAAAAATAGATTTAAATAGTTTTGACAAATAAAAAAAAATAATATATAATAATGTTATCTAAAAAGTTTGAATGCCGAAGACAGTAAGTGCTTTAAAGCTCAATTTCTTACCGAGGGATGAATTCTTAAATATAAAATTTAAGTCTTTATGCCTCGCATGAAGACTTTTTTGATATAAATTTGATAGGAGGATGAAAATGGCAAATCAAAAAATCATAGAAGCAAAAGCTAAAGTCGTTGAAGAAATAACTGAAGTTGCAAAAAATAATGCTTCATTCATACTATTTGATTATCGTGGTTTAACTGCTGAAGAAACTTCTGAACTTAGAAAAATACTTCGTGAGAATGATTCAAAATATAAAGTTTGGAAGAATACTTTAACAAAAAGAGCAATGGATAATCTAAACTATGATCTTGATGGTTGCCTAGAAGGTCCAAGTGCAATTGCATACTCAAATGATGCTATCGCACCAATTAAAGCATTAAGTAATTTTGCTAAAGCACATCCAGCTTTAGAATTAAAAGGTGGAATAGTTGATGGGAATGTGACTAGTTTAGAAGAATTAAAAGCATTATCAACAATACCATCAAGAGAAGGTTTACTTACTATGCTTGCTGGTGGCCTAATTGGTACCGTAAGAGATCTATCAATCGCTTTAAACTTATATAGCGAACAAAAAGAAGAAAATTAATATAGGAGGAATTTAAAAATGGCTAAATTAACAAGAGATGAATTTATAGCTTCATTAAAAGAAATGACAATATTAGAAATAAAAGAATTAGTAGATGCAATGAAAGAAGAATTTGGTGTAGATCCAAGTGCAGTTGCTGTAGCTGCTGCTCCTGCTGCTGGTGCAGTTGAAGAAGGACCAAGTCAAGTTACTGTAACATTAACAAATGCTGGTGCTACTAAAATACCTGTAATCAAAGTTATAAGAGATATTACTGGTTTAGGATTAAAAGAAGCTAAAGATATAGCTGATAATGGTGGTGCAGTTAAAGAAAACATTTCTAAAGAAGAAGCTGAAGAAATCAAAGCTAAATTAGAAGAAGCTGGAGCTTCTGTAGAAATAGCTTAATTAAGACTTTATTTAAAGTCTTTTTTTATGCTATAATTATTATGGTGATGACATGAATCAATATTTTGAAAATAATAAAAACCTAAAAAGTGACATTAATAAAATAAATGCTAAAGTGAAGGATACTTCCTTTGTTTTTTATACAGATAATGGTGTCTTTAATAAAAAAGGTTTAGATTATGGAACAAGATTGCTTCTAGAAAATATAGATTTAAAAAATAAAAATTCATTTTTAGATGTTGGGTGTGGCTGTGGGCCAATTGGCATTTACATATCTAAAAAGACAAATATGAAAGTAGATATGATCGATATTAATGATAGAGCTTTACATTTATGTAAGATGTCCATAAAAGAAAATAATTTGAGTAATATAAATGTTTTTAAAAGTGACGTATATGAAAATGTAAACGATAAATATGATATGATCATAACAAATCCACCAATACATGCGGGTAAAATGAAAGTTTATGATATAATAGAAGAAGCAAAAGAACATTTAACAAAAAATGGTGAACTTTGGATCGTAATAAGAAAGGATCAGGGAGCTAAATCACTTATTAAGGATTTTAGTGAAATATATGATTTTGAAATTGTTACAAAGGATAAGGGTTTTTATATAATTAGAGGAAATTGACATAATTGAATAAATATGTTAAAATACCAATCGAAATGAGGGATATTATGCCACAGAGATTTAAGATAAAAGGTAAGAATACAATATATGGATATGATACATTATACGTTATTGCTGCATCTGAAGAAGAAGCAAAGCAAATTGCACTAACTCAGCTTGAAATAATATCAAAGGAATATCTTCCAATATCAAATATATCTATATTAGATGTATCGCCTGTATATGAATCTGAATCAAAAAGAACAGATTATGAGGTAAAAATAGTATATGAATGTGGTTATAAATTTCATGAAAGAAAAGAAAAATATCACGGCCTAGGTCCGAGAGCTAAATAATAAAGATAGGGGGGTTAATATGACAAAAATTTTCAAACTAAAATCGAAAGAAATTGTATATGGTTTTGACACATTAAATGTAAGGGCAACATGTGATGAAGAAGCAAAACAAGTTGCAATTGATACTTTAAATTTAATTGCAGATAGATATATGCCAATATCTGATGTAAGGGTATTATCAATAGAACCAGTAACTGCCAAAGACTTTGATGTAAAGGTAGTATATTGTTGTAATTTTAAAGTAAAAAAAGAAAAAGATAAGCAACTACGTTATTGGAAAGATCCAAAAATTAAATAAATATACCATTTGGTATATTTTTTATTTGACAAAATAAAATAATTATGATAACATACCAAACCTGACAGGGGGTAATCACTATGATGTATTTTGATTGCGTAAAAGAAAGAGGAGTATATGATATTGATGTAGTTGAATCAGATAAAGATTTAGTTGGTTTAACTATTGATACAAGGAGAAATCAATTTTATGTATTCAAACCAGAAGGTAAATTAACAAAAGCAGAAAGCAAAGCTTTCAATTTGTTAAAAGACGAAATAATAAATAAGATTGCACTAAAAAAATATAATGGAGAACTTACTGGTGAAACAAAAATTTATGCTAAAGCTATATTAGATATGCTTGAAGGGCAAATTGGTTTGAGTTTTGCTAGTGAAAAAGAAAATGATGAAACAGTAGGTTATTGTAATTATATTCATGAATATAACACTGGTAAAATTAGTGAAAGAAAAATGAATAAATTAGCCTATAAGCAATCTAAAAATAAGAAAAGAAAATAGTCATCAATCTTTTGATGATTTTTTTCGTTTTTGTATTGACTTTATTATCGTTTTCTGATAACATTTTATATTGGTACTATGTTTCTATTTTTGGCCTAGAAACATGTTCTTTGAATATTATTGTTAGGGGTGAAGCACGTGGCTTATAAAATAAAAAAAGTATGTAAAGATCGTGAAAGAAGAGAATTTTCAAGAATAGAAAATTCGTTGGAATTAAAAGACTTATTAGAGATTCAAAAAGCATCTTATCAAGAATTCATCCAACATGGAATTCGTGAAGTTTTAGACGAATTGTTTCCAGTTGATAATTTCTCAGGTTCACTATCTTTAGAGATAGGTGATTATTCGTTTGATGAACCAAGATTATCTATCAAAGAATGTAAAGAGAGAAAATCAACTTACGCAGCACCTTTAAAGGTACAAGCTAGATTATTCAATAATGAGACAGGGGAAGTTAAGGAACAAGAATTATTCTTCGGTGATATGCCGCTAATGACTGAAAGTGGTACATTCGTAATTAACGGAGCTGAAAGAGTAATTGTATCACAATTAGTTCGTTCACCTAGTGCTTATTATGGTATGGAGATGGATAAAAACGGAAGAAATATATTTACATCTCAAATAATACCTAATAGAGGTACTTGGTTAGAATACAAGTTAAATTCTAAGGATGGTATTGATGTTAGAATAGATAGAAATAGAAAAGTAACAGCTGCTACTTTCTTAAGAGCATTTGGACTTTCTAGTAATGAAGATATATTAGATTTATTTGGTGAAGATGAGTATTTACTTAACACTATTGAAAAAGATTCTACTACAAATACTGATGAGGCTTTAATTGAAATATATGAAAAATTAAAACCTGGTGAACCAGCTACTATAGATAGTGCGAAGAATCATATTATAACTAGATTCTTTGATGCATTTAGATATGACTTATCAAAGGTAGGTAGATATAAGTATAATAAAAAATTAAATGTTTGTGACAGATTATTTGGACAAACACTTGCTGAAGATATAGTAGATGGAGAAAAAGTATTATTTAAAAAGGGTACTGTTGTAGATAGAAATGTATTAAATGAATTAAAACCACTTCTAATGAATGGTATTAATGTAAAAAAAGTAAAAATTAATGAAGATTTAGATACTTATAATAAAGTACAAATAGTAAAGGTATATGCACCAAATAATCAAGACAAGGTAATTAATATAATCGGTATTGATCCATCTATTAATGAAAAAAGATTAACTATATCTGATATATATGCATCTGTATCATATTATTTAAATCTTTTATCTGGTATAGGTAGCATAGATGAAATTGACCATTTATCAAATAGACGTGTTAAACAAGTTGGGGAACTTATTCAAAATCAATTTAGAATAGGTGTAACACGTATGGAAAAAGTAATCAGAGAAAGAATGACTACTTTAGATGAAGCAGAAGCAACACCAAAGTCGTTAATAAATATAAGACCAATAACTGCGGTTATTAAAGAATTTTTTGGTTCATCACAACTTTCACAATTCATGGATCAGATTAATCCAATATCAGAACTTACTAATAAGAGACGTTTATCAGCGTTAGGTCCAGGTGGATTATCAAGAGATAGAGCTGCCATGGAAGTACGTGACGTTAACGAATCTCACTATGGTAGAATTTGTCCTATTGAATCTCCAGAAGGAGCTAATATAGGTTTGATAACATCACTTGCATCTTATGCAAAAATAAATGAATATGGATTTATAATGAGCCCATATAGAAAAGTTAAAGATGGTGTACTTCAAGAGGATATAGATTATTTAACAGCTGATGAAGAACTTGATTTCGTTATTTCACAAGCAAATGTTGAAATGGACGGAGAAAAAATAGTAGCTACTGAAGTACCAGCAAGATTTAGAGGAGAAACAATACTTGCTAAACCTGAAGAAGTAAATTATATAGACGTATCTCCACAACAAATTATATCAGTAACAGCATCTTGTATTCCATTCCTTGATCACGATGATGCACACCGTGCCCTAATGGGATCAAACATGCAACGTCAAGCATTACCACTTTTAAAATCAGAAGCTCCATTTGTAGGAACTGGTGTAGAATATATGACAGCTAGAGATTCTGGTGCTACAGTAGTTGCTAAAGCTGATGGTGTAGTAGAATATGCTGATGGTAAAAAAATAATTGTTAAAACAAAAGGTGGAAAAGATGAATATACACTAATGAACTTTGAAGGAAGTAATGGTGGAACTTGTTATCATCAAAGACCAATTGTTAAGGCTGGGGATAAAGTAACAAGAAATATGATAATTGCAGATGGTCCTTCTACTGATAAAGGTGAACTTGCTTTAGGTAAGAACTTAGTAGTAGCATTTATGACATTCAATGGTTATAACTATGAGGATGCTGTAATATTAAATGAAAGATTAGTTAAAGATGATGTATTTACATCTGTTCACATAGAAAGTTATTCAATCCAATGTAGAGATACAAAACTTGGACCAGAAGAAATAACTAGAGATATACCTAATATATCAGAAGATGCAAGAAAAAATCTTGATGCCAATGGTATTGTAAGAATAGGTACAGAAGTAAAAGAAAATGACATTTTAGTTGGAAAAGTTACACCAAAAGGTATGGTAGAATTAACTGCAGAAGAAAAATTATTACATGCTATTTTTGGTGAAAAAACAAGGGAAGTTCGTGACACATCTCTACGTGTTCCACATGGTGGCGACGGAATAGTTCATGATATAAAAATATATACAAAGAAAGATAATGATGAACTAGCTAGCGGTGTTAGCAAAGAAATAAGAGTTTATATAGCTCAAAAAAGAAAAATTCAAGTTGGAGATAAAGTTGCTGGACGTCATGGTAACAAAGGTGTTGTATCACTTGTACTTCCACAAGAAGATATGCCTTACTTACCAGATGGTAGACCAGTAGATATTATACTTAATCCACTTGGTGTTCCATCTCGTATGAACTTAGGTCAAGTATTAGAGCTTCACTTAGGAATGGCTGCTAAAAAATTGGGTGTTTATTGTTCTACACCAGTATTTGATGGTGCTAGTATGCAAGACATATCTGATATGATGAAAGAAGCAGAATTAGAACCAGATGGTAAAACAGTACTTTATGATGGTAGAACAGGTCTTCCATTTGATAATAGAGTATCTGTTGGTGTTATGTACATGATTAAACTAGATCACATGGTTGATGATAAATTACATGCTCGTGCAACCGGACCATATTCGCTAGTTACACAACAACCACTTGGTGGTAAAGCACAATTCGGTGGACAAAGATTTGGTGAAATGGAAGTTTGGGCACTAGAAGCTTATGGAGCGGCAAATATACTTCAAGAAATTATTACATTTAAGTCAGATGATGTTATAGGAAGAGTAAAAGCTTATGAATCAATTGTAAAGGGTAATAAAGTAGATGCTGCTGGAGTACCGGAAAGTTTTAGGGTACTTGTTAAAGAACTTCAAGCATTGGGTCTTGATCTTGCATTTATTGAATCTGATGGAAAAGAAGTTGGAATTACTGAACTTGAAAAAGAAGATAATGATGATACAGCTCTTTCAATAGATGAAATAGAAATAAAAGATATCAAGAAAAATGAAGTTGAAGAAATGTTAGAAAAAGAAGAAGACGAAGAAGAGTATGAAGATATAGATGATATAGAATTTGACGAAGAGGAGGCGTTTGAATAATGGATATTAGTAGATTTGAAGGTTTAAAAATATCTATCGCATCTCCTGAAAAAATTCGTGAATGGTCTTACGGTGAAGTTAAAAAACCTGAAACAATTAACTATCGTACTTTAAAACCAGAAAGAGATGGATTATTTTGTGAAAAGATTTTTGGTCCAACTAAAGACTATGAATGTTCATGCGGTAAATATAAAAGATTGAGATATAAAGATATTATATGTGATAGATGTGGTGTAGAAGTTACCAAATCTAAAGTCAGAAGAGAAAGAATGGGTCACATTGAACTTGCTACACCTGTATCTCATATATGGTTTTTTAAAGGTGTTCCATCTAGAATGGGATTAGTTCTTGATATGTCTCCTAGAGATTTAGAAGAAGTATTATATTTCGTAAGTTATGTAGTAATTAATCCAGGTGTTGCACCACTAGAAAAGAAACAAACATTATCAGATAAAGAATATAGAATATATTATGAAAAATATGGTGATGGTTTCGAAGTTGGTATGGGAGCCGAAGCTATAAAAAAACTACTTATGGAAGTAGATGTAAAAGCTGAAATAGAAAAAATAGAAGAAGAATTAAAAGATGCTCAAGAACAAAAAAGAACAAGATTACTTAAGAGACTTGAAATATTAGATTCATTTAATGAATCAGGTAATAGACCTGAATGGATGATACTAGATTGTATTCCAGTTATTCCACCAGAACTAAGACCAATGATTCAACTTGATGGTGGTAGATT
>ONTJ01000033.1 GCA_900320735.1 uncultured Eubacteriales bacterium | reverse complement strand
TCATCTAGCTTTTTTTCTTTAGTAGCAATGTCTTTTATTTTATTAGTTACATCAAAGTAACCTCCATATATTATCTATTTTACCAAGCATATTAGTAATAATTTCTCTTATATTCTTTATATCCATATTATCACCATGATAAGTATAACATATTTTGTCGAAAAAAGAAATGGCTTTTCATACCATTTCTTCTATTTGTTGCATGATATTATATATCTCTTATTTATAATCACTTCATCAACTTCAGTTTTATACTTTCCTATGCCGTTTCCAAATATATTTTTTTGAAAATTAAGCATCAAATAGCTTATTGATGCATTACACATAGTAATTGTATTTTCATCTTCTTTTATAATCTTTCCAGAATATTCAAGTAGATTTTCTGCTCGTGATGAAACTACTATAGTAACATCATACCCTATAAAATCTTTATACATATTTTCACCTCTTATTAATTATATCACACTATTAAAATGTGCATATTTTATTGGTATTCAATACAACTCGGCCAGTGTGTCTAAATATAATCAATTAATTATATTTTTCTATAAATTTTGATAGATTTTCAGTTTGATAAGGAATATCTTTTTCATATAATTTAGCAAATAATTTATATGATTTATCTTCAGTATCTATACATATTCTTTTTATTTTTGAATTTAATATTGCATATTTTTTTATTTTTACACTATCTATTTTTTCATTTGGTATGAATATATAACTTTCTTTATCCAGTTTCATTTTTTCTAATTTTTGTGTTAATACTATTCCGCCTTGAATTAAAAAAAACATTCCTATACCCTTTTCAGTTTGGTTTATTAATAAGGCATCATATGGATATTCCATACCACTTACCATACCATTTGATTTTTGCATATCTTTATATGCCACAAAATAATTATTTTCAGTACCTGTACAATTAACACTATTAAATAGTTCTTGTACTTTTTTTAGTTCATTAAATTCTTCCATTTTATTTCCTCCTTACCCTCAAAATTTGAATTATTTTAAATACAATGAACACAATTAGATTAGTAATTACAATTGTGGCTCCAGTTGGAGCTTCAAAATTATATGAAACAATTAATCCGACTATGAAAGATATTACTCCAATAAAAATACTAGATATTACAACACTTTTAAATCTTTTAAAAACCTGCATTGATGAAAGTGTTGGGAAAACAATTAGACTCGATATTAAAAATGAACCCATTAATCTCATTCCAAGAACTACAATAATAGAACATAAACTAGAAAAAATTATATTATAAAAATTAGTGTTAATTCCTATTGATTTAGCAAATTTCTCATCAAATGTAATTGCAAATATCTTATTATAAGAAACCACATATAATAAAATTACTACGATTGATAATATTATACTTAAAAATAAATCTCCATCATTGATTGATAAAATACTTCCAAACAAGTAGTTATTTATATCAGTATTGACACCTTTTGTTACTGATATAGCAAATGTTCCTATTGCTAGAGAACTTGCTGAAATGAGTGCTATTCTTGCATCTCCATGTATCCTACCACTATCATTTAATTTTAGTATAAAAAACGAAGCAATTATAACTATTGGTATGGCAAATTCAAGTGGTGCAAATCCGAAAATAGTTGCTATCGCAAATGCCCCAAATCCTACATGGGATAGACCATCACCAATCATAGAATTTTTTCTTAGGACAAGTGATACACCTATTAACGATGCACACAATGATATTAATATGCCTACTATAAATGCTTTCATCATAAAAGAATATGAAAACATTTCTATAATACTATTCATGATGCACCTTCTTTATAAATTCCTCTGTGGTTCCTAGGAATATTTCATTTTCCCTTAGTGATAATATTTTATTACCAATTAAATTGTCATGATCTAGATCATGCGTAATCATTATGATTGCAATATTATAATTTTTATTTAAATTCATTATTATTTTATAAAGTTCTTTTTTTGATTTACTATCTAAATTGTTAGATGGTTCATCTAGTATTAATAATTTAGAAGTAGCACAAAGACTTCTTGCAAGTAATACTTTCTGTCTTTGTCCACCAGATAAATCCTGAAATTTTTTATCTTTTAATTTATCAATTTTCAATATTTCTAAATAGTCTAATGCTATTTGTTTTTCTTTTTTTGAATAAAATGATTTTAATCCTAATCTATTTAGTGTTCCTGATAAAACAATTTCAAAAACTGATGCTGGAAAATTAGAATCTATCTTTGTTTCTTGTGGCATATATCCAATAAAATTTTGTTTTAGATTGTGATATATCACTTCACCTTTGATTGGTTTTATGAGCCCAAGTATCCCTTTAATCAAAGTTGACTTACCTGATCCATTTGGTCCCACTATACATATAAAGTCATTTTCTTCGATAGTCATATTTATATCTTCTAATATGGGTATATTATCATATCCAAGAGATAGATTCTTAAGTTCAATTAAAGTCATTAATTAAGAGCTTCTTTTAGTACTTTTATATTATCTTTCATAATATCAATATAAGTTACTCCAGCATCAAAGTCCTCATTTGAAATATTATGAGCTGTCTTAAATTCTAATACTTTTGCACCTGTTTCTTTTGCAATTGAATTAGCTATTTTTCCACTTGATAATTCAATATGGAATACTACAGGTATTTTATCTTTCTTAACTTTATTAATTAAGAATGAAATAGTTTTTGCACTTGCTTCTGTCTGCTCTGAACATCCAGGGAAAGCAGCATAATAAGATAATCCATAATGATCTACAAAATAACGAAGTGGAAATCTATCTCCAAAAATTATTTCTTTTCTTTTTCCATTTTTAACAACATCTTTTATTTTGTTATCAATATTAGTTAATTCATTTACATAATTACTTGCATTTTTCTCATATAGTTCTTTATTTTCTCTATTTATTTTAATAACTTCATTTTTTAATTTATTAGTTATTGTAATTGCATTAGCAGGGCTAGTCCAAACATGTTCATCATATTCGGTTTCTTCTTCCTCTTCTTCATGTTCTTCCATACCTTCAATTACATCTTCTTCAACTGTATCAACTAAATCCATTAATCTTACAATTTTAGTTTTATTTAAATCAATATCTTTTAATATATCTTCTATCCATTCATCTGAATCTCCACCAACATAAATAAATATATCACTATTTTTTATATTTTTTATATCCTGAGGTGTTGGTTCAAAGTCATGTGATTCAGCACCAGGTTTTAATAACATTTTTACTTCTACATTTTTACTATCTTTTATTATTGCTCTAGCAAAATCATATCCTGGAAAACTTGTAGAAATTATAGTTAGTTTATCATTTTTATTAGTTTTGTTACAACCAGTTAAACCTACTATACTAAAAGCCATAACTAGAGCAACCATTATTTTCAATATTTTTTTCATTTTATACCTCCATCTTTAAAATTATTTTATATTTTAAAGATAAATATTAGTTGATTAACTCAACCTTTAATCCTACAAGAGTTTCTTTCTCTTTATCCCTAATTTTATCTCTTAAGTAAGTTGCTACTGGAGAAGATATTAGTAAAATAGTAATAATTACTTTAACTATATTTGGATCAAATCCACTTAAGTCTTCATTAAATTTATGTATTAGTACACAAATAGGACAATTATCTTCATGAGTGCAATCGTATTTTATATGTATAAAGAACATGCAAAAACAAAGTATCATTGATACTAATAATATAATAGCAATAATTCTAGTTATATTTTTTGCATTTGTCATTCTTATTCACCCTTACTTATACATTTTTCACAAGTACCATAAATAATCATATTTTTTTTATTTGGTTTAAATTTATGTGTTTTGGTTATATGAGAAGTCAAATCTTCTATACAATCACAATCAATGTGAACCATTTTTCCACATTTGTCACACTTCAAGTAGAAATGATTATCTTCACTACAGTCAACTAAGTATTGATAATATGTTATATTATCTTTACCAATATTTTTACTTAATCTTCCTTCTTTTATAAGCTTATCAACTAACCTATAAATTGTAGTTAATCCTGTTTTATCTTTAACCTGAGTATAGATATCTTTGATTGTAAATTCTTTTTTTTGATGCATTATAACATTAAGTATAGTGTCTTTTTGTTTTGTATTATAAAATTCACTTCTTGGCATATAACTGTCCCTCTCAATTTGAAAATCATTTTCAAATTCAATTATACATTCTATTTAAAATTTTTGCAATAAAAAAAGATCAAACTTATAGTTTGATCTGCTAATTTTTAATCACTCACACCTCTTATTAAGATTATAATATGAATTTATTTTATTGACGTTAAAATGAATTAAATTATCTCCTTTTCTTAATATTATTTTACGTAGTCATCAATAATTACTCTAATACGAAAATATATAATTTATTTTTAAAAAAATAGAAATCAGATATCTAATTTCTATTTTTTCTTTTTTTATACCAAAAATTGTATAATACTAGTTCAACAACACCAGCTACAATGCATCCCATAATTCTGGATACCCAAATATTTAATGTTGTCTTATCTAAAAAATTTAGTACGATGTCTCCTGCCATTATAGATATTATAATAGAAACAATCCAAAATATATAATTTATTTTTTTCATTTTTTCTCCCTTCCTTAAGCAACTAAAATAAAGATAACAAGTAATAACACGACTAACATTATTAATATAATATCGAGTTTTGATAGACGATTATTTTGAGTAATTATCTGTTCTATTTTATCTACTTTCTTTTCTAACACTTTTTGTGTATCATTACCAACCAACTCATCAATACTGATTATCAAAGCTTTTGATAATGCTATTAACTGTTTTGTATCTGGTAATGTCTCATTTAATTCCCAATTAGAAATTGTTTGTCTTGTTACTCCAACTTTCTCTGCTAATTTTTCTTGAGATAATTGATGTTGTTTTCTTAATTTTAAAATTTTTGTGCCTAAATCCATATATTTATCCCCTTTCCAAAATAATTATATATCATTGTCATAATTATTTCTACCAAATTCATTTGGAAATTTGTCAAAGTTTTTTTACATTTATAAAAATAAAATCTTAATTCTATGAATTTCTTAAATAAATATAATCATAAGAATATCTGCAATTAAATGGCCTGCCCATGTGCAATTATTGCATATCCGACACCATATTTACAATATAAGTATCCAAACACTATTCCTAATCTGCCAAGTAATACTAGTAATAAAAACTTCCAATTTTATTTTTAAAATTTTTTTGTTATTCATTGTTTCCTTTTTTCATGACTTTTTTAGCCATTGATCTTTTACCACATTTAGGACATTTTTGATATCTAGATGTACCCATATGTGGAGCCATTAATAATTTAAAGTAATTCTTTTCTTCAAATATGTAATGACAATGTTTGCACTCATAATATCCTGCATCTACTTCAAGTTTAAATCCATAGAAGCACACAATTAGTAATATAACTGTTGAAATACAAATAATTGTAGCTAATATTGGTCCTTCTTCTAATAATATAGAAGATAATAATACAAGAGCTATATAAAAAATAAAAGCAGTTATAGTTAATACCCACATATCTGTAATTAATCTTTTGTTTTTTAGTTCATCTATTTTAGCAAGTTCTACTAATAATTCTTCATTTTTCTTTTCATAATCCTTCATATCAATTCTTTCACCATTTAAAAGTTCATTGACAT
>ONTJ01000035.1 GCA_900320735.1 uncultured Eubacteriales bacterium | reverse complement strand
GTAAGATCTGGATTAACACAAATAGCAACATTAGCCATTAAAGTCCAAGGAGTTGTTGTCCACGCTAAGAAATATACATCTTCATCTGTTTTCTTAAGTGGTACTATTACTGTATTAACTGAAGTTTCTTCATATCCTTGTGATACTTCATTAGCAGAAAGTTCAGTTCCACATCTAGGACAATACCAAAGTACTTTATTACCATGATATAAAAGACCTTTTTCATGCATTTGTTTAATAATCCACCATTCAGACTCTATATAATCATTACTGCATGTTATATATGGATTTTCGCAATCAATAAATTGTCCCATCATATCAGTTACTTTATTTACTTCATCTATATTAGTTGCAGTCGCTTTATTACATTCCTTGCAGAAATTTTCTACACCAAATTTTTCTATATCTGCTTTTGATTTAAAACCTAATTTTTTCTCAACATTTACTTCAATTGGAAGTCCATGAGTATCAAGACCTATTTTTCTAAGTACTCTATGTCCTTTCATTGTTTGATATTTGCAAAAAGAATCCTTTATTGCTTTTGCTAAAACATGGTGAATACCAGGTTTTGCATTTGCATATATAGGTCCATCATAGAAAACATAGTCTTCTTTTCCTTCTCTATTTTTTGTTGTTTTTTCTAATATATTTATTTTTTTCCAATTATTCAGTATATCAGTTTCTACCTCATGTACACTTCTTTTATCTAATTCTTCAAAAATTTTCATATTTACCCTCCTATAATTACATAACTATAATAAATTATAAATATCATAAGCATTACAATTCCATTTTTCTTATCTAAATTTCGATCCTTAACAGTAAGTACAAATAATAAAATTGCACTTATTATCATAACAAACATATCTATATAATTAAATATACCAACATTTATATTACCAATAATCGCTGATGGAATACCTATAACAACTCCTATGTTAAATATATTACTACCTATTATATTACCAATAGCAATATCATTTTCACCTTTTCTAGATGCCTCAACGCTAGTAACAAGTTCAGGAAGACTAGTTCCAAGTGCAACTATTGTTAGTGAAATCATCTTTTCAGATACATGCATAAGTTTTGCAATATTTACCGCATTATCAACTACAAAATTACTTCCTATTATTACACCAGCCAAACCAATACCAGTAAATAATATAGAATAAAATAAATTATAATTTGGTTTTTCTTTTTCCTTTTTTCTATCATTTTTCATTACAGCAATTAGGTAATATATAAATATCACAAAAAATAGTAAAATTATAATTCCATCATTTTTTGTAATAACATTGGTAACTTTGTTATTAAACATATTATCAAATGATACCATCATTAATAAAATAGAAAATAATATTGTAAGTGGTATTTCCTTCTTTACAGTATTATCCTTCACACTCATTTTTCCAAATATACTGGACATACCAAGTATAAGTAATATATTTAAGATATTACTACCAACAACATTACCAAGGACTATTTCACTACTACCAGAAAGTATACCTTTAATTGACACAGCAAGTTCTGGAGCAGACGTACCAAATGCTACAATTGTTAATCCTATTATTATTTTTGATATTTTGAAATTTTGTGCAATAGATGAAGCACCACTTACAAAAATATCAGCGCCCTTAACAAGCAATACAAATCCAATAATTAATAATATAATACTAAGTGCCATTATGCATACATCCTTTCAACTTAAAAAAATATCTATGATGTAAGGACTATTTCTAGCGGTACCACCTTACTTCATAGATATTCTATGCTCTTTTATCTTTAACGCAAGACTTACGTTTTAACCTAATCTATTCAGTCAAAAATATCAAGAGTGATCTAGTATTTATAAATATTATGCTTCTCACCAAATAGCATTTCTCTTTAAATATTTTTTAAATACCCGTCTCCATCATTTATTCTAATTCTTCAATAACCTCAATATCGTCAACTAATTTTAGTTGTTCTTCAAGATTACTTTTAAGTTTTCTTTTAAACATTATTATATTTTTTCTTAGTAGAGATGCTTCGTATTCAATCTTTTCAGATCTAACAAGTGCATCATTAATAATTAAACTTGCATTTTTCTTAGCTTCTTCCAATATTAAATCACGTTCTTGTTTGGCAACTCTCCTAATGTGTTCCCCTGTATCCTCCGCCATAACAATAGCTTTATTTAAAGTAGCCTCAAGTTCATCAAATTTTTGTGCTTTCTTTAACGTCTCTTCATCATAATTTTGTTTAGAAAGTTCATTCTTTAGTGCAAGAATCTGTTCATTTTTTTGCCTATTTGATTCAATCATACTTTCTACTCTAGAAATCACATCATCTAAAAAACTATTGACTTCCTCTGGATTATAGCCATGAAGTGTTCTACTAAATTTTTGCATGTAATCACCTCAAAACTATGTGTTATATAATAACACTTTATTTTTTATTTGTCTATAATTCTATATCATCATTTTTAGTTTTTCTTATTTTATCTTCTTCTTCATTTATTTTACCTTGTACATTTATATTTTTAGGTGTGCATAAAAATATACCAGGTCCTAATTTTTGTAAATTTCCACCAATCGCATATAAAGTTCCACTTAAGAAATCAACTATTCTTTTAGCTTGTTCATTTGTTACTCTTTTTAAATTTACAACTACTGTATTTCTTTTTTTCAAATGATCAGCAATTTGTTGACTTTCAGAATATGCACGTGGTTCTAAAAGAATCATTTTATTTCCTTCACTATTTGCATCTTTATAAGCTTCATCAATACCTAATGAATAGTATTGATCTTCAGATATTTCATTACCGTTTTTATCATTTCCAATTATTTTATCAAATATTCCCATACTTTATTCCTCCATATTTTATAACTATATATAATTTTATCACAAAATCTGCATAATTTCAAATAGTTTTTCTTATTTTAATTGTAATATTTTGATGATATTTTTTTATAATATTTTGTCTTTTCAGGTTTTGTTATTCCATATAAGTTGACTATAAGAGAAATAATACTTATAAATGCAATACATACTATAGTATAAAGCTTATATTTCTCTACTTTAATATCCAAATCATAATCTATATTTGAAAGTGTTATACTGCTAAAATTATTACCTAATTTTTGTTTTATTTCTTTTAATTCTTTATTATCTTTTATTTTTTTAACATATATATTTTTACCTAACTTAGTATTTTCATTTAATAATACTAATGTTTTTTTACCATCTAAATTAATTTCATATATGTTTGCTAAATTTTCAAATTTATATTGCATTAATTTCCCATTTGATACATCAATTTCCATATATTTATTATACTTATTTAATACTAATAAATTTATAATACAAAATATAGTTACTATTATATCTAAAAGTATATTTTCTCTTTTCTTATTTTTTACTATTTCTATTAATTCCATTTAATCCTCACCTATTATAATTTTACAAATAAGATAAATAAAAATCAAGTATAAACTTGATTTTTGTTAAAAAGGATTCCTGCAAAATAAGCCACCAGCTTCATTTATTCTGCACATATATTTATCTGGATCATAGCAATATACGCAACCAGTATATGGATTAGTACAAGAAACCCCATTATATGAAAAACTTGCTTGTAAACCATCAACACTTATAGAGGCACCTTTTGACTGTGCTTCAAGTAATTTAGTCCATATATACCCTGTTTTATTAGAGCATTCACCGTTTTCTACATCTCCGCAGTCCCAGTGGCCATATTCTAGGCATATTTCTCCACCTGATGCGATTAAACAAACCTCTTGTGCACCAGTTTCTTTGTGTTCCTTACCATAAAAATTAATACCAGATGGTAAATAATCAGTTTGCAAATAATGTCCTCCATCAACTTGATAGTGATATGTATAGTCACCAGAGCCACCATATGCCGCATTTTCACATTCACTATCTGTTATATTGCACCATTTTCCATCACAACTTATATTATAATTATTTACTTTAAGACACGCTGTCTTTACTTTTCCATTTGAAACTCTAAATATTGAATTATCACTTGGCCATGTATTTTTTAGTTTTAATGTATTTTTTACATTTGAAACATTATATTTTCCATCTCTATAAAGTTCAT
>ONTJ01000037.1 GCA_900320735.1 uncultured Eubacteriales bacterium | reverse complement strand
TTAAGAAAAAGGTAATTTATATAGAAAGTTTTGCTAAAATAAATAGTCCAACAATGACTGGCAATTTAATATATAAAAAACATATTGTAGACAGGTTTTATGTTCAGTGGGAAAGCATGAAAGAATTTTATCCAAATGCTATATATAAAGGGGGAATTTACTAATGATATTAATTACAGTAGGTTCTCAAAAGTTCCAATTTAATAGATTACTTCAAGAAATTGATAGCTTGATTGAAAAAAAGATAATAAAAGATAAAGTATTTGCTCAAATAGGTGTAAGTGACTATAAACCAAAAAATTATGAATATGTGGATTTTATGACTCAAGATGAATTTAGTAAAAAAATTGATGAATGTGATATTTTAATTACACATGCAGGTACTGGTGTTATTGTAAATGCCCTAAAAAATGGTAAAAAGGTTATTGCTGTACCAAGACTTTCAAAATATGGTGAACATGTAGATGATCATCAAATACAATTAATAGATGAATTTAAAGAACTTAATTTTATAGAACCAGCTTATGAAGTATCTGATATAAAGGAATGTTTAAAAAATATAAGTAAAAAGAAATATAATAAATATGTTTCAAATACAGATAGAATAATTGAAAGTATAAAAGAATTTATAGGAATAAATAGGTGATATATATGGATACGATCAAAAAGAGAATTATTTTAACTCCATTTAATATTTTATATAAAATATCTCCAAGTTTAGAATTAAAACTATTATTTAGGATTAAACAGGGTTATAGATTAAATTTAAAAAATCCAAAAACCTTTAATGAAAAAATACAATGGATTAAATTGTATGATAAGAATCCGTTGATGCCTAAGTGTGTAGACAAATATACAGTTAGAGATTATTTAAAGAGCAAAGGATGTGGGGAAATATTAAATGAGTTATTGTGGGAGGGTTTTAATCCTGAAGATATACCGTTTGATTCGTTGCCAGATAAATTTGTTATAAAGGTAACCCATGGTTCTACATTTAATATAATTTGCACTGATAAGTCTAAATTGAATAAAGAAGAAGCAGTAAAAAAATGCAATAAATGGTTAAAGGAAAAGTTCATACCATGTTACGGTGAATGGTTCTATGGTATCGAAAAACCAAGAATAATAGTTGAAAAATTTATTGAATCAAAAAATGGATTAAAGGATTATAAAGTTTTTTGTTTTGGTGGAGAACCAAAATATATTGGAGTATATAGTGAAAGAGAAACCGGTAAAACAAAGCAAGAATTATATGATACAAATTGGAAAGAAATAGATGAAAAAACTGGACTATTTGAAAATCAAAATAATAAAACCCCTAAGCCAAAAGTGTTAAAAAAATTACTAAAATATGCTACAATATTATCAAATGATTTTGTATTTGCTAGATTAGATTTTTTTATTGAAGACGACAAAATATATTTTGGCGAAATAACATTTACTAGTGGGGCTGGGTTTGATAGATTTAGTTCTAAAAAATTTGAAATAGAAATGGGTAATGAATTAATTTTGCCTGATAAGGAGGAGCAATCATGTTAAGAGTGTTAATGGTTGGACCTGCTAGAAGTGTAAAAGGTGGTATGACGACTGTTGTAGATAATTATTATAAAGTAGGATTAGATAAAAAAGTGAAACTAAAATATATAGAATCTTGCAATGATAGTAATAAATTATCTAAATTAATACAAGAGATTAAGGGTATACATGAATATAAAAAAGTCATAAAAGATTATGATGTTGCGCATATTCATGTTGCATCTAGAAGAAGCACTTTTAGGAAAAGCAAATATGTTAGAATAGCTAAAAAATATAATAAAAGAGTTATTTTACATATACATGGAGCAGAATATAAAAAATTTTATGATGAGTGTAACGAAAAACAAAAAGCACTTGTTAGAGAAACTCTTAATTTATGTGATAAAATAATTGTTTTATCAGAAGAATGGTATGATTATTTTAAAACATTAGTAGGTGAAAATAAATTAGTAGTATTATATAATTCAATAGTCTTACCTTGTGAATTTAATAAAGATATTAACTCAAACAAATTTTTATTTTTAGGGAGAATTGGTTATAGAAAAGGTATATATGATTTATTAGATGTATTTGAGAAATTAGTGAAAGAATTTAAGGAGATAAAATTATATGTTGGTGGAGATGGAGAAGTTGAAAAATTTCAAAATCTTATTAAAGAAAAAAATCTTGAAAATAAAGTTGAGTATATTGGATGGACTTCTGGTGAAAAAAAAGAACAATATTTAACTAATTGTTCATTTTATATTCTTCCTTCGTATAATGAAGGAATGCCTATGTCTGTACTAGAAGGTATGGCTTATAAGAATGTAACGTTATCTACATATGTAGGTGGAATACCAAAAGTCATTGAAAATTTGGAGAATGGTATAATTATTAATCCTGGTGATAAAGAATCTATGTATAAATATTTAAAAGATTTATTATTAGATGAAAATTTAAGAAAAAAGTTATCAGACAATGCAAGAAAAACTATGGAAGAAAAATTTAATATAGAAAATGTTATAGAAAATTTACTAAATTTATATAATAAATAATTTTTGGGAGGTTAAAATGTTTTTTTATATTATTGTTTTTTTAATTAGTATAATTTTGTCTTATTTCAGTGTAAAAATAAAAGACAAAAGAATTTCAATGATTTTTAAAATATTAACAATTTTATTTATGACATGTATTGCTGGGTTTAGATATGGAATTGGTACAGACTATAATAAAGTTTACGAACCTTATTTTAATGAGTTAAGTAATGGCCTTGACGTTGCTCGAATGCGTAAATTTGAAATAGGATATGTATTATTAAATAAATTTGTAATAATGTTAGGTGGAAGTTTTACATGGGTATGTATCATAACTGCTTTTATCACAAATTATTTTATTTATAAGGGCTTGGAAAATTTTAAAGAAAAATGTTCACTGCCATTTGGGATTCTTTTATATATGTTATTATATTATCAAAAGTCATTTAATCTTGTAAGGCAAATGATTTCGGTAGCAATTATTTTTTATGCAATAAAATATTTGTTAAGTGGGGATAAGAAAAAATTTATTATTTGGGTTTTAATTGCATCTCTATTTCAACGAACTGTTTTGGTTATGATTATAATTCCATTTGTCCAAAAATTATATGAAAATAGAAAATATAGATTTATACAAATTATTTCATTTGTATTGTTGACTGTAGGTATATTAAATTTTAGTAAAATTGGAGTTTTTGTTGATTCGATGAATATGGAGTATTATTCATATTATTTTAAGGAAAATGAATCAACAGGAATAACAATAAATTATTTTATAAGAATTCTTCCGGTAATTGCATTAAGTGTCTTTCTTTTTAAGGAGATACTTAATAATAAAAAAATACTTTTAATGTATAATCTTTTTCTATTTGGCGCGATATTATTGTTATTAGGTTATGTTACATCGACATATGGAGAAAGAATTGCTATTTATTTTTTAGTTTATCAAATAGTATTGATTCCTATTTTTATACGATCAATATTAAGCCAAAAAGATAAGTTTTATAAGTATCCATTAATTTTAATAGTAATTGGTTTAAACATTTTTTTATGGTATAATGACTTTATTTTTAAAGGTAGAGAAGAAACAGTGCCATATGTAAGTATTTTTAATAGAATACAGTAAATATAAAATTTATAGTAAAGGAGTTTTTATGAAGAAAGTAAGTATTATTATTCCAGTATATAATAGTGAAAAATATATTGGACAATGTATTGAATCGTTAGTTAGCCAAGATTATTCAAATTTTGAAATTATTATTGTAAATGATGGCTCAACTGATAAAAGCGAAGAAATAATTAAGAAATATATAAAAAAATATTGTTTCATTAAATATATTTATCAAAACAATTTTGGCGCACCATCTGCAAGAAATAATGGGTTAGATAATGCTTCAGGGGATTATATCATATTCTTTGATTCTGACGATTACGTAGAAAAGACCTTCTTAAAGAGTATGGTTAATGAATTAGAAAAGGGATATGATTTAATTATTTGTGGAGCAGATGAAGTGGATTGCAATTCAAAATTTATTAAGAGAAAAAGAACAAATGTTAAATATGATTTTAAATATAAAAACTATGAAAAATATTTTTATGATCCATATCCAGGAAATAAGATATTAAAGAAGGAAATATTGGATAGATATAATATTCGATTCGATAATGTTAGAATTGGTCAAGATTTAAATTTTTACCTAAAATATATTTGCCATATTAATAAGTATAAGTATATTGAAAATATTTTATCACATTATCGTATTGTGGAAACAGGAATATCTAGAGCAAAAAATTTTAATTTGTTTGATATTGTTAATTCGTTAAATTTAGCATATAAACACATGTCTAAATGGGGCATTGAAAAATCTGAACAAATTATTAATACAGTTAAGTTAAGTTGCTATACTAGTCAATTAAGCAAAGTAAGATCTTATCCATTTTTTATGAAAAAGGTTGTAGCTAAATTTTTTAATTATCATTTAAATAATCTTCATGGTGAATACCTTATTACAAATAAATATGTATTATTAATAAAAATAAAAAGAATATGTTGGAATTTTTGTTCAATTATATAAGGGAGATATTATTTTATGAGTAATCCAAAAAGAAATTTTATTTATAATATAATTTATCAAATATTGATTATGGTTATTCCACTTATTACTGCACCTTATCTTTCAAGAGTTGTAGGTGCAGATGGAGTAGGAATTTATTCATATACTTATTCAATTGTTTATTATTTTATGTTGTTAACTCTTTTAGGTGTTAATAATTATGGTAATAGAAGTATAGCAAAGGTAAGAGAAAATAAAGAAAAATTATCTAAAACATTTTGGAGTATATATTTATTTCAATTAATAATGGGTATAACAATGCTTCTATTATATATAGGTTATATTTTATTATTTGATAATAAATATAAATCATATGCAACTATTGAAATACTATTTATTATATCTGCAATGTTAGATATAAATTGGTTTTTCTTTGGAATGGAAGAATTTAAGAAAACTATAACAAGAAATACTTTTGTTAAAGTTGGAAATGTTATATTAATATTTTTACTTGTTAAGTCATCTGGTGATTTGTGGAAATATACTCTAATAATGGCTGGTATGACTTGTTTAAGTCAAGTTATATTATGGTCATTTTTAAGAAAAAAAGTTAATTTTGTTAAAATTAAGTTTAGCGATATAAAGAAACACATTAAACCAAATCTTATTCTATTTATTCCTGTAATAGCAATTAGTCTATACAAAATAATGGACAAGATTATGCTTGGATCATTATCAAGTGTGACTGAAGTTGGCTATTATGAAAATGCAGAAAAGATAATTGGTATACCAATGACATTAATAACTGCATTAGGTACAGTAATGTTACCTAGAATATCTAATATACTTGCTAAAGGGAAAAATAAGAAAGTTGAAGAATATATTTCTAAATCTATAAGATTTGTTATGTTTATGTCACTTGCAATGTGTGCGGGTTTAGTTGCTATAGGATATAATTTTGCACCTATCTTTTTTGGAAATAAATTTCAAAAAACAGGTATATTAATTATGATGTTAGCAACTACATTACCATTCTTATCATTTGCAAATGTGCTTAGAACGCAATATTTAATACCAAAAGAAAAGGATAAAATATATATTATATCTGTGTCATTAGGTGCTGTAGCTAATTTAGTAATGAATTTTATGTTTATACCAAGATTAGCAAGTATAGGAGCTTGCATAGGTACTATAACAGCTGAATTTATGGTTATGTTTTATCAAGCAATGTCAATTAGAAAAGAATTACCTATGATTAAATATATTAAAAGTATAATTCCATTTTTTATTAAAGCATCAATTATGCTGATTATACTTTATTCATTAAATTTTATTAGTATGAATAATGTATTAAGACTTGGAATTCAGATCATATTTGGATGCTTATTATATGGATTATTAAATGTGAAATATATTTTATCTATTGTAAATATAAATAAAATAATAAATAAATTAAAAAAGAAGAAAAAGGTTGAAATTTAAAAAAATTATATATAATATGATATTAGTCGTGAAAATGAAGGGAGTTTTTATATTATGAAAATAGCAGTCGCAGGAACAGGGTATGTAGGTTTATCTCTAGCCACATTACTTTCTCAAAATAATGAGGTATATGCACTTGATGTTATACCTGAAAAGGTAGAGATGATAAATAATAGAATTAGTCCTATTCAAGATGAGTATATTGAAAAATACTTTGCTGAAAAAGAACTAAAACTTAAAGCAACTTTAGACTATAAGGAAGCATTTGAGGGGGCTGAATTTATCATAATTAGTACACCAACAAATTATGATCCAGAACTAAATTATTTTGATACATCTTCTGTAGAAGATATTATTCAAAAAGTTAAATCATTAGGTATTGATACTACAATGGTAGTTAAATCTACAGTACCTGTTGGGTTTATAAAATCAATGAAAGAAAAATATAATATTGATAATATTATGTTTTCACCAGAGTTCTTAAGAGAGGGTAAAGCATTATATGATAATCTTTATCCATCTAGAATTATTGTAGGTGAAAAATCACAAAGAGCTGAAATATTTGCTAGTTTATTAAAAGAATGTGCTCTAAAAGATGATGTAGTAGTAAAATTTATGGATTCAACTGAAGCAGAGGCAGTAAAATTATTTGCAAATACATATTTAGCTCTTAGAGTTGCATACTTTAATGAACTTGATACATATGCCGAAATTAAAGGTTTAAATACAAAGGATATAATTGACGGGGTGTGTTTAGATCCACGTATTGGAGACCATTATAATAATCCATCTTTTGGATTTGGAGGCTATTGTTTACCTAAGGATAGTAAGCAATTAAAAGCAAATTATAAAGATGTACCTGAAAATATTATTAGTGCAATAGTTGAAGCAAACAGAACAAGAAAAGATCATATTGCTAATATGATATTATCAAAGAAACCAAAAACAGTTGGAGTTTATAGACTAACAATGAAAGCAGGTTCTGATAACTTTAGAGCAAGTGCTATTCAAGGAGTTATGAAAAGAATTAAAGCTAAAGGTATAGAAGTTGTTGTATATGAACCAACTCTAAAAGATGAAACTTTCTTCAATAGTAGAGTTATTAGAGATATAGATGAATTTAAAAAGATTTCTGATGTAATTATCGTAAATAGAATTGATAGTAATACAGAAGATATAAAAACAAAAATATATACTAGAGATTTATTTTCAAGAGACTAAAATACTATTTGTTAGTATTTTTTTCTTATGCATGAATAAACTATTAATAGTATGGAGTTGTTTTTATGAAGTGTTTATTAATAGTTTTAAGTGGTATATTTTTAGGTATAACATTGTTATTTTTATATTGTACACTTAAAATATCAAGTATGACAGATAATATTGAATAATTAATACATCTATTATAAAATAATTATAGTAGGTGTTTTTTTATGAATAAATTAAAATTAATAATTATAATAATTTGGATGGGGATAATATTTTTATTCTCAAATCAACCAGCTGTTGAATCAGGTAATTTAAGTAATAGTTTTATAAATAAAACTATAGTTAAAGTATATGAAATATTTAATGGTGAAACAGATTCTAAAAGTAGAGAAGAAATAATAAATAAGTATTCATATTTTGTTAGAAAAGGTGCTCATTTTACTGTTTATTTCATTCTTGGCTTACTATGCTTTACATATTTTAAAGATTTCACTAAATATCCCATTATTTATTCTTTAATTTTATGTTTTGTTTATGCGTGTACAGATGAATTTCATCAATATTTTGTAAATGGTAGATATTGTTCATTTATAGATGTTTTAATAGATTCTTCTGGTACTTTTATTTCACTTATAATTAGTAGATATATATTTGCAAATAAGCATAAAATATGATATAATAAGTGCTAAATTTGAATTTGAAGGGGATTGGTTTTAGATGAAAAAAGTATTACAAAATATAATAAGATTTTTAATAATAATACTTTTTACTTGCACATCGGGTTGTCTCATTTATTATGTATATAAATTAAACGTTTTAAACATAAAATATTTTATCATATTAGGAATTATTATATTTTTATTTTGGCTGCTAATTATACTAAATTTAATAAGAAAAAAAGCTAAAACAGGAACAAAAATATTTGTAGGAATAATTGCAATTATTCTTTCTGCAATTTATTTTTTTGGATTAAGATATGCAGATCAAACAATAAAATTTGTATCCAATATGACACAAAGAGAATATGAAATTCAAGAATATTATGTTTTAGTATTAAACAATAGTCCATATAGCCATATTAAAGATTTAGAAAATAAAAAAATAGGTTTTCTATCTATAGGAGCGAATATCGATAAATCAAAAAGTCAATTACACAAGAAGATTAATTATGGATTAATGGAATATCAAAATACTGGAGAATTAATACTAGCAATAGAAAATGGAAATGTTGATGCTATTGTACTTGATGAATCATTTGTGGAACTTTTGAAAGAAAATAAATTACCATTTATAGGCGAATCTAAGGTAATATACACATATAGTTTGAAAATAAAAGGTGAATATGCTTCTAATAAAGTTGACGTTAATGAAGATGCTTTTGTATTATATATAAGTGGTAGTGATTCAAGAACTGGTATTAAAACAATCGCTAGAAGTGATGTTAATATATTAGCAGTAGTAAATCCTAAAAAAAATAAAATATTACTTGTAACAGTACCTAGAGATTATTATGTACAACTTCATGGAACTACTGGTACATTAGATAAGTTAACACATGCTGGTTTATATGGACTTGAAATGAGCAAAAATACTATTCAAGATTTGCTTGGTGTAGATATAAATTATTCCATAAAGGTAAGTTTTTCAACACTTATAAAAGTAGTTGATGTACTTGATGGAATAGAAATATACTCAGATAAATCATTTATGAAAAAGACTCTTGATGGTAAAAAATGTTATTTCAACAAAGGATATCAAAAAGTAACTGGTGAGTGTGCACTTGCATTTTCAAGAGAAAGATTTGTTTATGAAACAGGAGACATACATAGAGGACAAAATCAACAAGTTGTATTGTCTGCAATAATAAAGAAATTAAGTGATCCTAAATATTTAATTAGGTATAATGACATGTTAAAAGCAATTGATGGTTCATTTGAAACAGATATGTCATATGATGACATAACATCTCTTGTTAAAAATCAATTAACTAATCTTAATAATTGGACGATAGAATCTATTGGATTAACTGGTCCAAATGATATGAGAGAAACATATAGTATGGGTAAACAAAAATTATATGTATTCTTGCAAGATCCAAAATCAATAAATAATGCAAAGACAAAGATAGTAGAGTATTTAAAATAAATAGAAAAGAGGGAAATTATGGAAGAGATAAATATATTAGATTTTCTAAATTATGTAAAAAAATATATAGT